>JANPBQ010000176.1:0-4387 GCA_031430555.1 Betaproteobacteria bacterium | reverse complement strand
TTCATTTTTCTTCTATTCGCGCCGATGCTCGCGGCACGGCTTCGCGGGATGCGGTAGCCTTCGCATTTCTCTTGCTGCCGTTGTCTTGCCATCAAATTGCAAGGGGTACTTCTATTTACCTCAAATCTCTGTTTCCCCGGCCCCCGATTAAAACATTCGAGGGCAGGCTGCGGCCGGGGCCCAATTTTGTCAATGTGTCAATGGCTTACGAAAATTGGGTACCGGCCTTCGCCGGTACGACAGGGTAAATAGAAGTACCCCAACGGTAAACACAAGCACTGGTGCGGATTTCCGGGCAAAATGCCGCGAAAACCCGCGCCAGAGCTAGACTTTTAGTGCCGCCGCCACTTTGGTCGATGATCCCTTGAAATCGCTCCTCCCGCCCAAACTTTGTGCGGCGGGGCGCATGCGTGTGCCCCGCGTAAAATAGCCTGCCGCGCAGTAATGCGTCATGAGCGCGGCAAAAAAATCAATATATTTACCGCACCGTTTTGACGGTGCATCAGGAGATTGAAATGGAATTTGTTCGATTGCCCGCTCGTGCGGCGCTCGCCGCGGCGGCACTTTGCGTTGCCTTTCCGGTGTCAAGCTGGGCCAGTTTTGCCGAAGGTGAAGAGGCGTATTTGAAGCAGGATTATTACGGCGCGTTCTTGAAATTCGTTCCGCTTTCAAAACAGGGCGATGCCGGCGCGCAGGCGATGATCGGTCGTATTTATGCGCAGGGAAACGGGGCACCCCTCGACTCGCGGACTGCGGCAATCTCATATGAAAAAGCGGCCACGCAAGGTCACGCCGCCGCCCAATATCAATTGGCGAAAATGTATGCCGTGGGTGCCGGCGTGAAGCAGGACACCGTACGCGCCGCAGAGTGGATGGAAAAATCCGCGGAGCAGGGCGTACTGTGGGCGATGTTTGAAATGGGCAAGATGCACAAGGATGGCGTGGGTGCCGCGCAAAGCAACGTGCAAGCGTTGAAATGGATGAGCCTCGCTGCCGCATCGGTGGAAACACCGGCGACCGCAGAGACAATCGGTCTCGCAAAATCGGCGAAAGCGGAGCTGGAAAAAGCGATGCCAGCGCCGCAGATCGAGGAAAGCCAAAAGCTTGTTACTCAATGGAACAGGGCAAAGCGCGTTCGCGATACGCAATGGCAAAAGGCGATTTATGCGCCGCTTGAGGTGCGTGCGCCGGTGCCACGGTCAGCGGAAGCGCGCGATGGCAAAGGTGAGCCAGCGACGCCACTGACAAAGGATTTTTTCCCACAGGCGAGGTAAATACGGCGTGGCGTTGGGCAAATTTCGAGTCGAAAAGATACCGAGTGTAGACAGGCAACGCCTATCGTCACAAAATTCGCGCTGCTGCGGCGGGTATTGCTAAACTCGCCATTTCGTCCGCCGCCAGGAAACCGCCATGACCATCGCTTCCGACCAGATTCACCTGCATCCCGATCAACTGGGGGCGTACTGGATGCCGTTTACTGCGAACCGGCATTTTAAAGCGGCACCGCGCTTGCTCGCGAGTGCGGAGGGCATGTACTACAAGACTGACGAAGGAAAAACCATCCTCGATGGTTTTTCCGGACTCTGGTGTTGCAACGCGGGCCACAATCGCAAGCCGATAGTCGAGGCGATTCAGAAACAGGCGGCGACGCTGGATTTTTGTCCGCCGTTTCAATTCGCGCATCCACTCGCATTCGAGCTTGCCAACCGCATCATCGACATTGCCCCGAAGAACATGCAGAACGTGTTCTTCTGCAATTCGGGTTCCGAGGCGGTGGACACGGCATTGAAAATCGCCATTGCCTGGCAACGGGTAAAGGGCGATGGGGCGCGCACCCGATTGATTGGTCGCGAACGCGGCTATCACGGTGTGGGCTTCGGAGGTATTTCGGTCGGCGGCATGGTGGCGAACCGCAAAATGTTCGGCCACATGCTGGCGGGTGTGGATCATCTTCAGCACACGCACAATCTGAAAGAAAACGCGTATTCGCAAGGTTTGCCGGAATGGGGTGCACATCTGGCTGACGAATTGGAGCGACTGGTCGCGCTGCATGATGCCTCCACCATTGCGGCCGTTATTGTCGAGCCGATGGCGGGCTCGACCGGCGTGTTGTTCCCGCCGAAAGGCTACTTGCAACGCCTGCGCGAGATCACCAAAAAACACGGCATCTTGCTGATTTTTGATGAAGTGATCACCGCATTCGGCCGCTTGGGCGGCGCATTTGCCGCCGATGTATTCGGCGTCGAGCCTGACATGATCTGCTTCGCCAAAGGCGTGACCTCCGGCACGGTGCCGATGGGCGGTGTGCTGGTGTCGGGCGAAATTCACGACGCCTTCATGACCGGCGCGCCGGGTGCGATCGAGTTGTTCCACGGCTACACCTATTCCGCGCATCCACTCGCCTGCGCGGCGGGCGTCGCCACCTTGCAACTCTATAAGGACGAAGCCTTGTTCGAGCGCGCCAACAAGATGGCGCCCGTGCTCGCGAAAGCCGTCAATGCGCTGAAAGGCGCGAAGCACATCATCGATATCCGCAGTTACGGTTTGGTGGCTGCGGTCGAACTCGAATCGCGGCCCGGCGCCGTGGGCGCGCGTGCGTTCGACGCCTTGCTGAAGGCCTACGACAAGGGCGTCATGTTGCGAACCGCGGCGGATAACATTGCGATTGCGCCGGCGTTGATCATCGAAGAAAAAGAGATCGAGCGAATCGTTTCCGTGCTGGGCGATGTGTTGATGGCGGTTGCGTAGCGCACAGGCGCCGACCTATTCTGCGATCCGCGCCTGGCACATAGGCGCAGCAAGTCCCTTTGCGGCGCAACGATTCGCCGCACGTTTGATACTTATCAAATCGGTCAACCCTCGTCGCCAATACGATTTTCAACAATGCCGGAAACGGCGCGAAGTTGGGAGCACGCTTGATGGTCTCATCGCGGACGATCGTGTTCGGCGCAATCGCATTCGCGTTGGGGGCTGCCGCGATTTATATCGGTTGGCGCTTCGATCACGATGTGAAGATCGCCGCCGCGCGCGCCGCAACAGGCGGCGTGGTGGTGCAAACGCGTTGCGGGCAAATCGAATATCAGGAAGCGGGCAGCGGTGCGCCGTTGCTGGTGGTGCACGGTAGCGGTGGCGGGCACGATCAGGGCATGGCGTTCGCGGGCGCGATGGCGCGGCAGGGAATACGCGTGATCGCCATGTCGCGCTTCGGCTATCTCGGCACTCCGATGCCCGCCGATGCATCGCCAGAAGCGCAAGCCGACGCGCATGCCTGCCTGCTCGATACACTCGGCATTCGCCGCGCCGCCGTGGTGGGTGCATCGGCGGGCGCGTTGTCGGCGACGCAGATGGCGATTCGTCACCCGGACCGGGTAAACGCGCTGGTGCTGTTGGTGCCCGTCGTCTACAAGCCGGAAACGGTGGCGCATTCCGTCGCGCCGCTGTCGCCATGGGCCGACAAGGCGCTCAACTGGCTGGTCGGTTCTGATTTTGTGTTCTGGGTCGCGACGCAGGTGGCGCGCGATCAAGTCATCAAATCGGTATTGGCGACGCCTCCCGAACAAGTTGCGACCGCGAGCGCGCCGGAGCGCGCGCGGGTGAACGCGATGCTCGATAGCATCCTGCCGGTGTCCAAACGCGCCAAGGGTCTGCGCAACGAGGCCATCGTCACCAAGCATCTGACTCGTTACGCGCTGGAGGCGATCCGCGCGCCGACCCTGCTCATCAGTGCGCGCGACGATGGCTACGGCACCTACGCCAATGCCGAGTACACGGCGAGCCAGATTGCCGGTGCCCGGTTCATCGGCTTTGATCAGGGCGGCCACACGTGGGTCGGGCATGACGAAGAGGTGCAGCGTGAGATGGTGAACTTGGTTCTCACACAAGGGCAGGCAAAGCAATGACCTCCAATGGCACAAACTGGGGCAGGGCGATTGCAGTGTGGCTGCTGATTGTCGTCGCGGAGTCGGTGAATGGCACCGCCCGCCAATTGTGGCTTGTACCACTGGTTGGTGATCGTGCCGCGCATCAGTTCGGCGTGCTGGTCGCGTCGGTGCTGATCTTTTTCATTGCGTGGCTGACCATTCGCTGGCTGGGTGCCGCGACCCGAAAGGCGCAATTGCAGATCGGTTTGCTATGGGTGGTGCTGTTCCTGATTTTTGAATTCGGTCTGGGGGCTGCACTGGGCTACTCGCGCGAACGCATGCCCGCCGACTACGATTTTACAAACGGCGGGCTGATGTTGTTCGGATTCATTTTTCTTCTATTCGCGCCGATGCTCGCGGCACGGCTTCGCGGGATGCGGTAGCCTTCGCATTTCTCTTGCTGCCGTTGTCTTGCCATCAAATTGCAAGGGGTACTTCTATTTACCTCAAATCTCTGTTTCCCCGGC
>JANPBQ010000175.1:0-2692 GCA_031430555.1 Betaproteobacteria bacterium | reverse complement strand
GAATTCCTCGCGGATCGCCATCAGGCCCGGCATTTCGGTTTCGGCGATTCTTATTTCCTTGTTGCCCCATTCGGCGAGCTTCAAGTCGGCGACGTGGTAATCACCGGCGATGATGTTTTGTGGTTTCAGTACAGCGTTCATGTTTGACTCCTGGCAGAGATATGTTTCGCGAGCACCAATAGAAAACGGCGCCCACACTGGATTTCAGTGTGGGCGCCGTTTCAGTACTGCTTGAATTCGTTTCCGAGCCTGGTCGATATTGAAAATCGCGCGCAGCGCCCCTCGGAAGCCGAGATTATACGGACTTTATTCGGCGTTGACGAGCACCTTTTTCGCCTCACCCTTGAGCCCCGCCGCATCGCGCAACAAGGCGATCTTGTCGGTTGCTTCCCAAGTGAATTCCGGCTCTTCGCGGCCAAAGTGGCCGTAAGCGGCGGTCTTCAAGTAAATCGGGCGCAGCAAATCGAGCATTTGCACGATGCCGCGTGGGCGCAAATCGAAATGCTTGGCGACCAATTCGGCGATTTTTTCATCCGACATCATGCCGGTGCCTTCGGTGTACACCGTGATGTTCATCGGCTTCGCGACACCGATCGCGTACGCCACTTGCACCTGACACTGGCGCGCGAGTCCCGCCGCGACAATATTCTTCGCCACATAGCGCGCCGCATACGCGGCCGAGCGATCAACCTTCGAGGGATCCTTGCCGGAAAACGCGCCGCCGCCGTGCGGGCACGCGCCGCCATAGGTGTCGACGATGATTTTGCGGCCGGTCAAACCACAGTCGCCTTGCGGGCCACCGATGACAAAACGCCCCGTCGGATTGACGAGGTATCGCGTATTTTTCAGCCATTCTTTTGGCAGCACCGGCTTGATGATGGTTTCGATCACTTCGTCAATCGCGGATTGCTTCATCAATTTTCCGTCCGACTGATCCGGATCGTGTTGCGTGGACAGCACGACCGTATCGATCGAATGCGGCTTGCCATCGACATAGCGCATCGTTACCTGCGATTTCGCGTCGGGCCGCAACCAAGGCATGCGGCCATCGCGGCGCAATTCCGATTGGCGCTGCACCAAACGGTGCGCGTAATAAATCGGGGCCGGCATCAGCACGCTGGTTTCATCGCAGGCGTAGCCGAACATGAGGCCCTGGTCGCCGGCACCCTGATCGAGATTGTTGTCTTGCGCGGTATCGACGCCCTGTGCGATATCGGGGCTTTGCTTGTCGTAGCAAACCATCACCGCGCAGCCCTTGTAATCGATGCCGTATTCGGTGTTGTCGTAGCCGATGCGTTTGATCGTATCGCGCGCGACGTGAATGTAATCGACATTCGCGTTGGTGGTGATTTCGCCCGCCAGCACCACGAGCCCGGTATTGCACAGCGTCTCGGCGGCGACGCGCGAGTGCGGGTCCTGGGCTAGAATCGCGTCGAGAATAGCGTCTGAAATCTGATCCGCGACTTTGTCGGGATGGCCTTCGGATACGGATTCGGATGTGAATAGAAAATCGGTCATTAACTTCCCCAAGAATTTGAATCGCTATCGCTGCCATTATCGCTGCGGCCCGGCCTGATCAGCCTCATCGAAAAAGCCCGCGCAGCCGAGAATTTTAACAGAAAGACTTTCTTGCCCTCAACTGCAACCCCCGCGTCGCGCGTCGTTCGTACATGATCGCGACGCTGTTTCGATGGCTCGGCAAGTTGCCGCTCAGGTGGAATCATGCCATCGGTGCCTGCTTGGGCTGGGTCGCATGGGGTTTGTCCGCGCGGCATCGGCGGCTGATGCGGGAAAATATTGCGGGCTACGGAGGGCATGCGGAAATTGATACTGGAGCGCTCCTCAACGCATCAATTGCCGAGCATGGCAAAAGCATCACTGAACTTGCCGTTGCGTGGACGGCCCCGGTCGAGCGATTGTATTTGTTGGTGAAAGGTTGCAGCGGGTGGGAGCACATCGACGCTGCGAAATCGGCTCACCGTCCGACGATTCTGGTGACGCCGCATCTGGGCTGCTTTGACATTGCCGGCCGATATCTCGAGCAACGCTTTCCTTTTACGGCGCTCTTTCAGCCGCCGAAGCAGGCCTGGCTCGTCGACATCATGCAGCAGGGGCGGGTGCGCGCCGGCGCCAACACCGCTGCCGCCGGCGCGGGCGGTGTAAGGACGTTGCTGAAGGCCTTGAAGTCCGGCGGAAACATTTTGATCTTGCCCGATCAGACACCGTCGCCCGGGCAGGGCGGCGATGGCGTGTGGGCGGATTTTTTTGGTCGGCCCGCCTACACGATGACGTTGTTGCCAAGACTCGCGCAATCCACCAACGCGGCCGTGTTTTTCTTCTTCGCGGAACGATTGCCGCGCGGCGAGGGCTACCACGTTCACATCGAGCCGATGGCCGCCCCATTCTCCGCCGACAAGGAAATCGCCGCGCGCGAAATCAATGCGATGGTGGAACGCCTCGTGTCGATGGCCCCTGCACAATATTTGTGGGGATACAACCGCTACAAGCATCCGGCGGGTGCGCCCTTGCCGCCGGGGCCGATTGTGTAGAGGGGTACTTCTATTTACCTCAAATCTCTGTCTCCCCGGCCCCCGATTAAAACATTCGAGGGCAGGCTGCGGCCGGGGCCCAATTTTGTCAATGTGTCAATGGCTTACGAAAATTGGGTACCGGCCTTCGCCGGTACGACAGG
>JANPBQ010000174.1:0-5207 GCA_031430555.1 Betaproteobacteria bacterium | reverse complement strand
CCGGCGCGGTGGCGTCTGGCGGCAGAATACCGATACGCGTCGCAGCGACGATATTCGACGGCAATTGAGGCAGACCGTAGACTTCAATACGGGCACCCAGTGAAAGCGCCGACAACCCGGAAAACCCGTCGAGAATGGTGTTCTGATCGATCGATACCGGCACCGTCACGACGGTTAACGTGCGTGCCACAGGATTGATGGCAGTAATCTGGCCAACCACCGCACTCTGTGCGCTCAGCGAGCGCGCCGTGCCATTGGTCGCGCTGCCAATAATGGTGCCTCCTGCTTCAGCAAACATGCCGAGGCGAAGTTCCGACGTTGACCGCGCACTTTGCGCGTTGATCTGCAATTGTGCAGAAGCGTCATCGAGCGACGTTCCGCCAACACCCGTCGGACCAAGTGTGGTGATCGGACCGCTTGCGGTCAGTGCCTCCTCGACCGGCGGTACCGAGCCGGTGCCGTTGGAGCCGGTCTTGCCGTCGCCGCCACAATGGCTCAGTGACAGGGCCAGTGTCAACGCAAAAGCCGCCGCTGCAAAATGACGGCACGGTGCCGAGCGAACGGCGTACACCGCGCACTGCTCCATTCGACTAAAGACAATTTTCTTCATCAGGGTTGTCATCATTCTTGTTTCTTCTCCGCATAAAAATACATACCGACCCGAATCCGCATGCCTGCCTCGCGACCGGCGTCGGCATCGGTCTTTTCGAGCGCAATGGCCTGCTCGATGGTTTCATCATGTACGCGCTGCCATTGCGCGAGCGCGTGTTTGGACAGTGCCTCGACAGATTCCTGCGAAAGTTCGTCGGAAAATACCGACCGTTCGAGAAATTTCGGATCAAGCGACAAGACATTGGTGACCGCCGCGCTGGCGTGATCCTCGAGGTTTTCTCCCAGCGGCAGCAGACGGTCGTTGAAACTGCGGTTGGTGAGGAATGCCTGCGTGTTCAGATGCACAAGCCCTTCGGCATCTTCGCGCGCGTAACCCAGACGCACCAGCTCTTCAAGTACCGCCGCAGGCCGGTGGTCGAGCGTGATCGAGCGCACCAGGTCGTCAAACGACACTTGCCGGCCCACACTTCGGCGCGGCAGCGGCTTGGGATGGCCATCGCGGTCTCGCCAGCGGCGCACGGTGCGCCAGACAGCATGCGTCGCGGAGGCGAACGAGGCGATGTCTTCCGGACGCTTTTCCATCTCCGCGTCGCTCGTCAAGCGGCGAATCTCTTTGCGGTTGAGTCCGGTCAGCAGCGACAACCGCGTACCCGTTGCATCGTCGTCGGCAAAGTGCCGGCGCGCGGCGGCCACGTAGACGCGCTTCAACAACTCGGCGGCCACCTGATACGACACCCCGCGCGCGATCAACAAGCGCGCGAGCGGCGCCATCATCCGCGCGACGGCATCCAGCAGCGGGCGGGCGGGCGAGTCTTCGCGGGATTTGTTGTCGGGCATCGGGGCGGAATCGGGATCGGGGCGACCTGGGGACGGGTGCGGGAATTATTCCCGTGCGCGCGCCGGTTTGCAATGACCGCGCGCAGCAGGGCCGCCGCGGGTGATTGTCGAGGGTTTTCTGAAGCAATTGGGGCGTCCAAAAAAGGAGGCTTGCATTTCTTTCTAAATGCGGGAATAATTCCCGCATCGAAAGAATAAAGCATTTTTCCCGTCGATGCAAAGGAATTGAAATGAACATTCGATTGTTCCCGTCCATATTGTTTGGCGTCACGCCGAAGGCGCTGCGGGCGGCCGCTGCGTTTGGCCTGGCGACTTGCGCGAACCTCGCCTACGCGCAACCCACGTCGCTGCTGGTTCCAGAGCGCGTTTCACAGATCACCGTCACACCGATCGCCGCCCCGGCCGGTGTCGCCCGCGAAATTCGGATTTCCGGGCATTGGCCCGGCTGCGCGCCGGTCGGTGTCACGCCAGGCGCTGCTACACCGGGCGCTACCACCCGCACGCTCCGCATGCTCTTGCCGCTGACTTTGGTGGCATGTCCCGCCGCGTTTCTTCCTTATTTCGTCACCACCACATTTGTCCCGACAGCGCTAGGCGTTGAGAAACTGCTGGTGCTCAATGTCGACGGCGAATACCTGGGTGAGACTCTGGTTGATACGCGCGTCGCGACCGACAACCGCGCCGCGTTTAATATCACCGGCATTTGGTATGACCCGCAATCCAACGGCTCCGGCCTCACGTTTGTCCATAGCCGCACCGGCAGCGACGCCGTTTTCGGCACCTGGTATGTCTATGACTCAAGCGGTAAGCCGCGCTGGTACACGATCCAGGAAACGGTGTGGAAATCGCAGGGGCGCATCATGGAAGGGCGTCTTTTTCAGACGAATGCGCCCTTTGGCTCCGCCTGCCCCGCGCCGCTGACCGCATGCCCTCGGGAAAATGGAGGAATTGGGCTGCTGCTGATGGCGCCCGGACGCGCTCGCGTCACCCTGACCGGGCCTTCCACCGCGGTGGTCGATGCCTTGACGACCGACGGCACGGTGATTTTCTCATCCAACGTCATCCGCGGGGAGATCTGATCATGGCAATTTCTCATTGGTTCACCCTGAGGGGGCTAACGTTGGTTTGCGCATTCGCAATCGCGTGCATAGCGACTATGGCTGCCACACGCGTCAATGCGCAGGATATTCTGCCATCCCTTTTGGTGTCACCGGGATTGGCGGGCCCGGGCGTCGAGAGGACGATAATTATCAACTTGCTCGCGCCATGCGATCCGACGTCCACGATCGTCGCTGGCAATGATGTCGCCCGCAAACGGACCCTGGTCGTGAGACTCGACTTTCCGAAAGTAATTTCGTGCGATGCCATCACACGACGTAGCGCCTCGGTTAGATACACCCCCGAGTCCGAAGGCGATCTGCGGGTCGTCGTTGTCTCTGACCAAGGCAATTATGTCGGCGAAGTGGTGATCAAGACGCGGGCACCGAATGGTTCCCGTTCGCAGTTCGACCTCACCGGAGCCTGGTACGACCCGGCGAGCTATGGCTCCGGATTGACGTTCGTCCACGGCGCGAATCGCGAGGACACGCTGTTTGGCACCTGGTACGTCTACGACTATGTCGGCGATCCGCGCTGGTACACGATCCAGAACGTAGTCTGGAAAACCGGCGGCCTGGAGGCCGAGGGCCAGATTCTTGAGACCAGCGCGAATTCGGTCGTGTGCGTGCCGCCCTTAATCGGCTGCCCGGTCGCGTTCGCCTCGGTGTTTCCGCAGGCGCGCGCCAATATCTTGATGCTGAACGCCAACAGCGCGCGCATTCAGGCGCGCAACGCGAACGGCACCGTGCTATTCACGTCCAACATTCAGCGCATTATTTTCTGACCTTCTCACTTGTTGTAGTGCTTCACTAGGCCACGCCCGCACACGCGAAAGGTGTGCGGCGCGCAAACAATCCGCCGCGGGCCGGCCCCTCTATGCCTCACACCCCTGAGGCGGAGCATGGCCGGCCCGGTCAGGCGGATTTTTTTGTCGTGCCGCGCCTATGTGGGTTGCCTAAGCCTGAGCGAGGTAAGAATCGCCCCTTTTTTGCGCAGGAAAAGACGCTCTCCAATCGAATTTTCGGCGGACGTCGATTGCGACTTACAAAATCAGCCGATTCAGGGTTCGCGCAAATAAGCAAACCACCAGCATTGGCGGGCCTTACAGGCTTTTTTTGCCCGAAAACGCGCGTGTTTGTTGGGGTTCCAAACTCTTAATGTTTCACATGAGGTTCCACACCATTTTGGTGCCTGAAAAGATGCTTTAACTCGTTGTTTTTATGCATGAAATAACATCAAAAAAAATAGTGTTGCATTTTCTTTAAAGCGCACGATATAGTGCTGTCTGACCCACGCGAACACTAGGTATTGTGTGAGTTGTGGATACTTCTGTTCCTAATTTTTGTATTAGATCGGGACACACGGTGGACAACCTGTTAGCAACTTTCTTCAGGGCACCGTGTTTGGCGGGCCGCGCAGTCAAGTTGGAGCTTGAATATGTGTTGGACCATCGCCGCCAGGAAGCCCGTACCATTTTTGGCTACCTGAATAAGTAGTTGAAATCATTAAAAAAAATGTCCCCAAGGAGACCCCTAACATGCGATTAGCTTCCGATATCAATCCGGCGAATCCTGCAATTGGCTTGACCGCGTCCGCAACACATCATTCGAATCCCGATTCCGCCGAATCGCGCTACTCGGATTACAAGATTATTCGCCGCAATGGCTCGGTCGGCCCGTTTGAGCCGAACAAGATTGCGGTGGCGATGACCAAAGGCTTCATCGCCGTCAATGGCAATCAGGAAGCGGCCAGCGCACGTATGCGCGACATGGTGCAGCAATTGACCACCGCCGTCGTCAATGCGCTGATTCGTCACAAGCCTTCCGGCGGCACCTTTCATATCGAAGAAGTGCAGGATCAGGTCGAGCTCGCGTTGATGCGCAGCGGCGCGCATGAAGTCGCGCGCCAATACGTGATCTACCGCGACAAACGTGCCGCCGAACGCGCGGCCGAGCGCGCCGCCAAAGTATCCGAAGCGGTGGCGGGCGAAGTGGCCGGCATCAATGTCACGATCAACGGCGGCCATCGACCGCTCGATGTGCTCGCGTTGTCGACGCTGATCGAGGCCGCCTGCGAAGGGCTCGGCGAATTCGTCAATCCCAAGCAGATTCTCGAAGCGACGTTACGCGATCTCTATGATGGCGTACCGCAAGAAGAAGTCTTCAAAGCGGCAACCATGGCCGCGCGCGCGCTGATCGAAAAAGACCCGGCGTACACCAAGGTCACCGCACGATTGCTGATGCATTCGATCCGAAAGGAAATCCTCGGCGAAGAAGTGATGCCCGCCGATATGGCCACGCGTTACGCCGAATACTTTCCCGGCTACATCAAGCGCGGCATCGAGGCTGAATTGCTCGACGAGCGCATGGCGCAGTACGACCTGAAAAAGCTGGGCCTCGCCTTGAACGCCGAGCGCGACAACCAGTTCACCTATCTCGGTTTGCAGACCTTGTATGACCGCTATTTCATTCACATCGACGAGCAGCGCATCGAGTTGCCGCAGGCGTTCTATATGCGCGTCGCGATGGGCCTCGCGTTGAACGAAGTCGAGCGCGAAGCGCGCGCGATCGAGTTCTACAACGTGCTCTCCACGTTTGATTTCATGTCGTCCACGCCCACCCTGTTCAATTCCGGCACGCGGCGTTCTCAGTTGTCATCTT
>JANPBQ010000173.1:0-3466 GCA_031430555.1 Betaproteobacteria bacterium | reverse complement strand
CCCCAAATACTTTAGTGAGCGAATTCACTAATTGGCGTCAAACATTGTGACTTCAACGCGAAACAAATTACATCTGCAACATTGGCGTGGCAGTTATGTTTCAGTTATCACAATTCAAATCGAGAAAAGAATAACTTATCTATATATATCAATGAATTACGGACATTTTGGCGCCGTGTGATACGCGCAACCCGGTATTCGCCCAATGCAATGCAACATGGGCCAGGAAATATGAAATTGAATCGAAATTGATTGCCATTGCAACGACTAAAGTAAGGCATGCATGTTGGCAATTAAATTGAAGCGGGCAACGTTGCGTTGCAGTTATCGGGAGGAATCAATTTCACGCGCGCGAAATTCACCGACAGGAAAATCAGGCAGTGCGCGTTTGCCTGATGATTGAAAGCAACGCGACGCCAATCATGGCCAGAAAAGTCGCAAAACAAACCATCGACCATTGCGGCACATGCAGCCCGAGTATTGGCGGGAACACATCTGCGCAGCCACCGTTGGCGAACAAGTATTCCGGCCACCAGTTTGCCGACGGCAATCCATTGACAAACTCGCCGACCGGGTCCGAGAGGCATGAATTCATCGATGCGCCCTTGTTGGCTTGCCAAATGGCAAGGGCTAAACCGACCGCACTTATCGCGTCGGCGACCATTGCGTAAATCAGCATGCCGATACGTTGCGGGCCATGGGCGGCGGCCAGCAGGCAAACGGTGGCCAACGCCATGTACGTATATCGTTGCAATATGCATAGCGGGCAGGGCTGCTGCTTGCCTGGGCCATATTGCAGATACCACGCCACCCCAAGCACGGCGATACAGGCGAAACCGATGAGAGCCAGTATGACCCGTGGTGAAATTTTCTTTAGCATGGGATATTGACGCTACGCGAGCACGCGAAGTTCCCGCGACAGCACCGACAACATCGCCAGGTCGCAGTTGCGCACTGATTTGAGGTCCGCCATGACTTCGCGCATGCGAGCAAGCGCTTTGTCGTGATGCGATTCCCAGGAACGAATCAATTGCGCGGCGTCATCGCTCGATGATGCCTTGGACTGTTTTGCCAGCTCCAGTACGCCGAACGCCAACTGGCGTTGCAGGTTGGCCAGATCGTCGCGCATGGCCGCGCGCGCCATCGCACGCCAATGCGTATCCGACGGCAATGTGGCAACCTGCCCGGCGATCCAGCGCATGTCGAGTTTCCCGACCAGCGCAAAATAAACTTGTGCCGCTAATTCGACCGGCCGTTTCAATTCCTGCGCGCATTCGACGATATCGAGCACCGAGTACATTGCGTCCAGTCGCGCAATATCGCCTGCGAGCGAAGCGGGCACGCCCTGGCCAACGAGGCGCGATTGCAGCGCGTTGAGCGCCGCCAGATCTTCCGCAGAGAGGAATTCCGGCAATCGCTTGCCGACGGTCGCAACGCCGGGTGCAAAGAGTTTCAGCACATCCGCAATCGGCAATCGCTCGGAACGGCGGCGCAGGAACCAGAGTGTTGCGCGCACCACCAAGCGGCCGGTGTCGATGAGCATTTCTGATTGCGTCGCTGCGGGTACCTGGTTGTCGAGCGCATCGATGGCCGCCCACATGTCGCCGACGCGAAAAATGTCGCGCGCCAGAATGAAGCAACGCACCACCTCAGGCGCGGTCGCACCCGTCTCTTCGCGCAGCCGATGCACAAATACACTGCCGGTGCGATTGACGGTCGAATTGGCCACCGCCGTAGCGATGATTTCACGCTTCAAGGGATGCTTCGGCATGACATCGGTGAAGCGTTTCTGTAGCGCAGTCGGGAAGTATTCCACCAAGGCGCGCGCAACGTACTCGTCGTCGATCAGGTTTGATGCGACCAGCTCATCGAACAACTCCATCTTGCTGTACGCGAGCAGCACCGCTCGTTCGGGTGAGGTGAGCCCCTGATTTTTCGCCTTGCGCTCCGCGAGCTCCTCGTCGCCTGGCAGATATTCGACCTTGCGGTTCAATCGCCCCGTCTTTTCCTGATGGCGCATGAAACGCGTCTGTGCATCGAGCATTTTTTCCGCGCGCACCCCCGAGACCGCCAGCGACTGCGTCTGAAAATAATTGTCCTGCAACACCAATTGGCCGACTTCATCCGTCATCTCGGCGAGCAGGGCATTGCGATCCGCCTCCTTCAGCTTGCCTTCGTCGATCGCCGCACTTAGCAGAATCTTGATATTGACTTCGTGATCCGAGCAATCCACGCCGGCGGAATTATCGATTGCGTCCGTGCAAATGCGCCCGCCGCTCAGTTCAAATTCCACGCGCCCGAGTTGCGTAAAACCCAGATTTCCGCCTTCGGCCACCACTTTGCAGCGCAGCTCGTTACCGTTGATGCGCAATGCATCGGTCGCGCGGTCGCCGACATCGGCGTGCGATTGGGCACTCGATTTGACATAAGTGCCGATGCCGCCGTTATAGAAAAGATCGACCGGTGCCTTCAGAATCGCGCGCATCAATTCGACCGGTGTCATCGATTCAATTGCGATGTCGATGCCCAGCGACTGCTTTACTTCGGGCGTAAGCGCGATCGATTTCGCGCCGCGTGGATGGATGCCGCCGTCTTTCGACAATAGTGAGGTATTGAAATCCTCCCAGCTTGAGCGCGGCAGGTTGAACATGCGTTCGCGCTCTTTGAATGTCGTCGCCGCGTCGGGATTCGGGTCTAGAAAAATATGCCGATGATCGAATGCAGCCACCAGCCGGATATGTTTCGACAGCAACATGCCGTTGCCGAATACGTCGCCCGACATGTCGCCCACGCCCGCCACGGTGAAGTCGGTGGTCTGCGTGTTGATGTTCATTTCGCGGAAGTGGCGCTTGACGCTTTCCCACGCGCCTTTCGCGGTGATGCCCATTTTCTTGTGATCGTATCCTGCGGAGCCGCCCGAGGCGAACGCATCGGCGAGCCAATGGCCGTACTCAATGCTGATGGCGTTAGCATAGTCGGAAAATGTCGCCGTGCCTTTGTCGGCGGCGACCACCAGGTAGGCGTCATCCGCGTCGTGACGCACCACTTTCGCGGGCGGCACCACGCTGCCTTTGACGAGGTTGTCAGTGACATCCAGCAAGCCGCGCAAGAACGTCTGATAGCAGGCAATGCCTTCCTTCAAATAATTTTCACGTTCACTCGACGGCGGTGCCGCCTTCAACACAAATCCCCCCTTGGAGCCGACCGGTACAATCACCGCGTTTTTCACCATCTGCGCTTTCATCAGGCCCAGCACTTCCGTGCGGAAATCTTCCGGTCGATCGGACCAGCGCAGTCCGCCGCGCGCGACTTTTCCGCCGCGCAGATGAATACCCTCGACCCGCGGTGAATAGACAAATATTTCGAACAATGGGCGCGGCGCGGGCAACTCAGGCACCTTTGCCGAATCGAACTTGAACGACAAATAGGCTTTGCGTTTGCCCGCCGCGTCGGATTGATAGTAATT
>JANPBQ010000172.1:0-6326 GCA_031430555.1 Betaproteobacteria bacterium | reverse complement strand
CAGCCAAACAACGATGTCATCCTGAGCAAAGCGAAGGATCTCGTTGCAACGAGATCCTTCGCTTTGCTCAGGATGACATGGGTTTTGTTGTCAATGTCCGTGCGCACACTCACGGTATGACTGGCGCTACGCTGCCTTCCGCTTATACCGCCCCAACGGCACCAACTCCGCCACGGTCCCGCCCGGCGCATGAAACTTCACCGGAATCACCCCGGGATCGCTGACTATCCTGCAACCGTGCGCCAAAATTTCCTTAGTCGCCTTGTCGATATCCGCCACTTCCATCGCGAAGTGATGGATGCAAGGGCCATCGCCCGCGGCTTTCGATTCTGCCGATTGGGTGCCGGCGTCGTATTGCATCAATGTGAAATCGATTTCGCCGTCGGTCATGTGACGTGAGAGATGGTCCCGGGTTTTCCGCGTTTCCGCATCGACGAAGCCGAATACCTTCTGGTAGAACTCGCCCGTCTTCGCGACATCATCGACTTTCAATGAGATATGCACGATGCGATCAGCCGGCTTAGCCAGATCGACCTTCTTGTAGCGGCCGATCGGCACCAATTCCGCGAGGGTTCCGCCGGGTGCGCGGAATTTCACCGGAATCACGCCGGGGTCGGAAACGATGGTGCAACCATAGGATTGGACTTGTTTCGTGGATGCGTCGATGTCATCAACCTCAACCGCGAAGTGATGAATGCACGGCCCCCCGCCCGCTGCCTTCGATTCGGCCGACTGCGTGCCGGCGTCGTATTTCATCAGTGTGAAATCGAGCGTGCCATCGGTCATGTGGCGCGAAACGTGGTCGCGCGTTTTTCGGGTCTCGGCATCGGCAAAGCCAAATACTCTTTCGTAAAACGCGCCCGTTTTTTCCAGCTCATCAACTTTCAACGACAAATGCACGATGCGATTCATTTGATGCTCCGAGGATAAATACAAACCAATTCCCTCCCGCGCGAAGGCGGGGCCTAATTTCATTTTCGTCGAACAATACTTAGGCCCCCGCCTTCGCGGGGGAAGGGCTTACTTTACGGCTTCGCGTCGGCCAACAACGCCGACAAGTTCGCATGCTTCGACAATCCCCAGCACAATTTCTTCAACGCGTCCGATTTGCCGGCACCCAAAATCGGCACAACCAATCCATCGAATTTGCCTTCCAGCAGCGCGTCGGTCATCGGGTTTTCCATGCTGCCGATGGCGCGCTCAACAAACAAATGCACGGTGCGCCCATCCTTGCAAATCGCCGTCGCATCGACCGAGGCCTCATGAATACCGTCATCCACAGTCGCCACGATGCGACTGCGCAAGTCGAGCACGTCGGCGCGATTGACGATCGCGTCGTCGTATTGATGCTCGCCCGCTTCGCCGAAAATCAGCCCTGCCGCTGCCGAATGGTAGACGCTGAATTTCGCTTCCAAACCATCCTTAGGCGTTTTCATGCCGGTCAATTCCAGCACCAGCGAATGCACCTTCAACTCGATGCGTTCGACCTCTTCGGCCTTGATGCCGTGATCATTGCGCAATTGCACACACGCATCGATGCTCGGATGAATCACGATGCCGCAGGCGAACGGCTTGTAGGTGTTGAATGAAATTTCGAAACGCGTGCCAAGCTCATTGGTGATTTCCGACCAATCATTCTTGGTCGATACCGTTTGCGCGAATCCGCGCGGCGCTTCAAGTGCGCGCGCCGATGCCGTGAAACCATGTTTCGCCATCAGCGCGGACGTGAGACCCGCGCGTGCAGCGGCACCCGGGTGAAAAGGCTTGGTCATGGTGCCGAATTGTTCGCGCATGCCGATCGGCTGCGAGGCGGCGATGCCGATGGCCATCATGGTTTTTTGCGCATCGAATTTCATCAATCGCGCGCACGCGGCTGCGGCACCAATGCTGCCGGTCGAGCCGGTGATATGCCAGCCGCGATCATAGTGATCGGGATACATCATGTTGCCGATGCGGCACGAGACATCGATACCCAAGACCAATGCGTCGATAATTTCGCGGCCCGAGGCTCCGGTTTTTTCCGCCAACGCAACCAAGGCGGACGCGACCGGCCCAGCGGGATGAATAATGGTTTTGAGATGCGTGTCGTCGAAATCAAACGTGTGCGATGAGATGCCGTTCAACAGCGCGGCGGAGGTCATGTCGACACGTTCTGTGCGGCCGAGAATCGAGGCCTGCGTCGACGGCGACAGTTCCATCATCGCCGCGAGAGCGGCATCCATCGCTGGATGCGTGGACGCGCCAATTGCGCAGCCGAACCAATTCAGAAACGTGCGATGCGCCTCGTGTTCCACCGCATGGCTCCAGCCGCGCGAAGGATGGTTGGCGACGAATTCAGCGAGGATCTTGGTGATCGGCGGCGCGTTGTGATCGGCGCTGACTTTGGTATTTTGTGCCATGGGGTTCCGTGTTTGAAAAACTCAAAAAATGCTCTGCAATGCAGCGCCACGATTTATTGTCGCGCCTGGTTACTTGTACACCGTTCGCCCTGAGCCTGTCGAAGGGCCGGCTGCACATCCGGCCCTTCGACAGGCTCAGGGCGAACGGATTATTTGTTGCCTTCCGCGTTGCGCGAAATCAAATTTTCATAGGCATGCACAAATGCGCGCTAATCGTTGATTTCAATCTTGCGCGATTTGACCAACTTCTCCCACTTGGTAATATCGTTCTTGATATATTCACCAAACTGCTCCGACGACATCGGCATCGGCTCCAATGCTTCGCCGGAAAGCTTTTCTTTCAACTCGGGCGCCATGATCAATTTGTTGATTTCCGCATTGAGCCGTTTCACCAGCGCGGGTGGCATTTTGGCCGGGCCGACGATGCCATACCACTGCACGCCATCAAAGCCCTTGTAACCCGATTCCGCCAATGTCGGCACCATCGGCAACAGCACATGCCGCACGGCACCGGTAATGACGAGTGGGCGTAACTTCCCCGCTTTAATATGCGGCAGCCCTGCCGCAAGGCCGGGAAATACGGCCTGCGTTTGTGCGCCGAGCAAATCCGTCAACGCGGGCCCGATGCCGCGATACGGCGCATGCGGCGGCGTGATGCCGGTTTCTTCTTTCAACTGCTCCATCACCAGATGCGTAAGCGTGCCCTGCCCGGCCGAGCCGTAGCTCACCTTGTCGGGATTCGCTTTTGCGTAGGCGATGAATTCTTTCAAGTTGTTCGCCGGCACGCTTGGGTGCACCACCAGTACATTCGGTGTACCGCCGACCATCGCGATCGGTGTGAAATCTTTGATCGCGTCGTAGGGCAATTTACGCAGCGCAGGGTTGGTGCCGTGCGTGCCGACATAACCAACCATCAACGTGTAGCCATCGGGTGCCGCGCGCGCCACCGCCTGCGAAGCAATGATGCCGCCGCCGCCGCTGATGTTCTCAACAATGATCGATTGTCCGAGCACCTTGCCGAGCCGATCCGCAATCAATCGACCCACCAGATCGACACCGCCACCCGGCTGCACCGGCGCGATGATCTTGATGGTTTTGGTCGGCCAGGCGTCTTGCGCGTGGCTTGCGAAGGACGCGCAACCGAGCGCGGTTCCAAGCATGGTTCCGAGGACAGGAACAAAAGTAAAAAGTGAGCGGGCAACGAGTCTCATGGGACCCTCCTTCGGTGACAATGACAAGGTGACGCGACCAAAAATGTGCGTTGCCGGCATCGTAGCGGAACCAGATTTTTTGTCATTGCGGTGGGTCATGCGAAATGATGCGTTGTACGCGCGCATGCCTCAACAAGTACGGCGCATTCGCGATACTATCGTCGCGACACTCAACCCACTTACGCAAAAAAATCATGGCATCGGCAACGCAATCGCCCGGCATTTCAGTATCGGTATCGGAAACACTCGCCGCAGCAATCGCGCGCCTGCCGCACGTAACGCCGCCTGCAACGGCGGCAGTTTGCCGCTCGCTGCTGATCGACGTCGCCGGCATTTGCATCGCCGCGCGCGCGAGCGATTTCATGCAGTCGACATTGACCGCGACCGATGAGCCGGGGAACTGCACCGTGATTGGCCAATTGGCCGCACGCAGTTTGAGCATGGCGGCGCTATGCAACGGCACCGCCGCGCACGGCGATGATTTCGACGACACGTTTGAAGGCGGCCCGGCGCATGCGGGTGCGGTGATTGTGCCGGCGATTCTGGCCACCGCCGAGCAGCATCAGCTGAGCGGCGCAGATGTCGGCCTCGGCATCGCGGTCGGCTGCGAAGTGATTTGCCGAATGTGCGTGGTTGCGCCCAAGTTGGTTCATAAGGCGGGCTTTCATCCCACTGCCGTATTCGGTGCAATCGGTGCGGCGGCGGGCGTCGGCGCGGCATTGCGATTGAACGCAAAACAACTGGTCGATGCGATGGGTATTGCCGCCAGCATGTCATCGGGCATCATCGAGTACCTAGCCGAAGGTGCGTGGACCAAACGCATGCATCCGGGTTGGGCCGCGCAAGCTGGCTACCGAGCCGCGCGCCTCGCGCAAGCGGGATTCATTGGCCCACGCACCATGTTTGAAGGCGAGCACGGCTTCTTTCACGCCTTCGCGCGCACCCATGAAGGCAATTTCACCGGCATGCTCGATGGCTTTGGTGAACGCTGGCTCACCGCCGACATCGCCTTCAAACCCTACGCTTGCGGCACCATGGCGCATCCCTACATCGACTGTGCGCGAAAGTTGGTAGCCGATGGTTTGCCGATTGCCGACATCAAATCCATCGCATGCGAAACGGCGGAAGGCATCGTCCATCGCCTGTGGGAACCGCTCGCCAACAAACAAAACCCGCCGAACGGTTACGCTGCAAAATTCAGCGTGCCCTATGCGATTGCGGTGGGCATGTTGCGCAATGACGCGGGCCTCGGCGAATATCAGGAGTCCGTGGTGCGCGATCCGGCCGTGCGCGCA
Organism: Betaproteobacteria bacterium; assembly: GCA_031430555.1. Lineage (GTDB taxonomy): Bacteria > Pseudomonadota > Gammaproteobacteria > Burkholderiales > Usitatibacteraceae > UKL13-2. Next base: position 1,421 of record JANPBQ010000172.1, on the reverse strand, counting down.
CTCGCGGGCAAGATTAACTATATGATCGATGCGAGCAACCCCTATCCGCGCCAATTCACCGGGCATCTGCGCGTGACGCTCAATAGCGGCGAAATTCGCGAAGCGCGGCAAGGGCATTTTCGTGGCGGCGTGGAAGAACCTCTGTCGTTCGATGATCTGGTAAAAAAATTTCGCGCCAATTGCCTCTATGGCGGCTTGACCGCGCCACAAACGGACGCCGTGCTGCAATGTGTCTCGTCGTTGCTCGACGACACAAAGATCGACTTGCGATCGCTGCGTTGCGCTTAATGACTTGCAAAACGAAAGACCCGCATGAACAATAAATTCCTCGAAGGTCAGGTCGCACTTGTTACCGGTGCGGGCCGCAACATCGGCCGCGCTATTGCGCACTCACTCGCGGGAGCTGGTGCTCGCGTGGCCGTCAATGTGCGCACGAGCATCGATGAAGGCCAATCGGTGGTCGATGAAATCGTCGCGGCAGGTGGAAGCGCGATTCTCTGTGCAGCCGATGTTACTGACCGCGCGCAAGTCAACGCGATGATCGAAAAAATTCGCCGCGAGCGTGATTTCGGCCGCCTCGATATCCTCGTCAACAATGCCGCCATCCGCGACGAGGCACCCTTCGAGCAAATCGATTTCGCTGCATGGCGGAGCGCGATGAGTGTGTGCCTCGATGGCGCGTTTCATTGCACGCAGGCGGCCATGCCACTGCTGAAAGCGAGCAAAAACGCCAGCGTGATCAACATCGGCGGCCTCACCGCACACACCGGGGCCAGCCAGCGCGTACACGTCGTCACCGCCAAGGCGGGCCTGGTCGGCATGACGCGGGCACTGGCGCATGAATTTTCACCGCAAGGCATCACGGTGAATTGCATTTCACCCGGCATGATGGATACGCTGCGGAAATCCGTCACCGGTACGCCGCACCATCACGCCAAGCATTCGACACTGGTCGGCCGGCGCGGTCTGCCAAATGAAATCGGCGAAGCGGTGTTGTGGCTCACAGGGCCGGGCGGGCGATTTGTGACCGGGCAGGTGATTCATTTGAATGGCGGGACCTACCTGGGCGGATAAGCGATCCGATTAACGTCGATTTGTTGCGGCTAGCCCTCGTTCTTCAAACTCGATGGCAACAATTGGAAATCCGCCGTCCGCGAAAGTGAATTCAACGCCGCGAGCAAGGTCTCCGGTGACGCGATCATTTTGCGCGTCGAGTCACCGCTTCGACGAATCGCGAACGGCCGCAGTGCTACGAATGTGTCGGTGCCAACGGCAGCCGTGTCGCCTGATGAAATTCCATTTTCCATTGGCCGTCGAAATTTTTCCACAGCGACGTGCGAATGGAATATACACCGGGATCCGTCATTGAATGCCGAATGAAGGCGCGGTAGGTGAGCCGCACGAGGCCATCCGAGAGGGAG
>JANPBQ010000171.1:0-27542 GCA_031430555.1 Betaproteobacteria bacterium | reverse complement strand
GTTTGTCGATGGGATCGATCCGCAAAATTGGGATCTGCTGAATACCTCGGTAGATCGACCGTTGCTGAATCGCGCCTTGCAGGGTGCCTATCCGCCGGGCTCCACGATCAAACCGTTTCTTGCGCTGGCCGCGCTCGAATCGGGCAAGCGCACGACGACCCATGGCATCTCCGATCCGGGATTCTTTGCGCTGCCCGGCGTCGCACACCGCTGGAACGATGACAAAAAAGGCGGTCACGGATTCGTCGACATGTACAAGTCCATCGTCGAATCCTGTGACACCTACTATTATCAGTTGGCTGCGGACACCGATATCGACAAGACGGCGGAATTTCTTGGTGTGTTCGGTTTTGGTGCCAAAACCGGAGTTGATATCGACGGTGAAAAGGAAGGCGTCCTGCCCTCGCGGGCATGGAAGGAAAGGCGCTTCGCGAAGGCTGCGTCGGACGCGCGGAAATGGTATCTGGGCGACAGTATTTCAGCGGGCATCGGCCAAGGCTACAACGCCTCGACGCCGATGCAACTCGCGCACGCGATTGCCGCCATCGCCAACGATGGCGTGGCCTACAAGCCTCATTTGGTGCGACATGTCACGGACGCCGTCAGTGGCGAGATTCGCCCGGTCGCGCCGGTGATCGATGGCCGCTTGCCCTTGAAGCCGGAAAACATCGCATTTATCAAACGTGCGTTGGAAGGCGTTGCCAAGGAAGGCACCAGCGCGCGCGCTTTCGCCAAAGCGCCGTACACGAGCGCGGGCAAAACCGGCACCGCGCAGGTGTTCGGTTTAAAGGGGGAAAAGTACGTTGAGAGCCGCGTCGCCGAAAGATTACGCGACCATGCCTGGTACATCGCCTACGCACCGGCCGAGCAACCGACCATCGCGATCGCGATCATCGTCGAGAACGGCGGCTTCGGCGGGGTCACGGCGGCACCGATGGCGCGCGCGGTGTTCGATTTCCACCTGCTCGGGAAATCGCCCGATCCATATTTGAAAAAAACGCCGGAAGCCAATGTTAAAGACGCTGACTAACCGGCTGTTCGATACCGCCACGCGCCGCCTCGATGGCCCGCTGATGGTGACGCTCATCGTGCTCGGCGCGTTGTCGTTCACGGTCGTGTACTCGGCCTCGGGCGGCACGTCATTCGATCGAGCATTGGGGCAGATGCGCAATTTTGCGGTCGCGCTCGTCGCATTGTGGATCGTCGCCAATATCCCGCCGCAGCAATTGATGCGCCTCGCCATTCCGATCTATATCGTCGGCCTGCTGCTGCTGCTGGGCGTGGCACTCGGCGGCGAAATCCGCAATGGCGCGCGGCGCTGGCTGCACCTGGGTGTGATCGTGATTCAGCCCTCCGAGGTGATGAAAATCGGCGTGCCGCTGATGCTTGCGTGGTACTTCCACCGCAAGGAGGAAGGGCTCGGTTTCAAAGACTTCATCATCGCCGGTTTGATCCTGATGCTGCCGGTTGGCCTCGTGGTAAGGCAGCCGGATCTCGGCACCGCGATTCTCATTTTCGCGTCGGGATTTTTTGTGATTTTCCTCGCGGGACTCTCATGGAAAGTCATCCTGGGTGGAGTCGTTGCCGGCGGCGCGATGACGCCGATCCTGTGGAATTTGCTCCACGATTATCAAAGGCGGCGCATCTACACGCTGATTGACCCCAGCGAAGATCCGCTCGGTGCGGGCTATCACATCATCCAATCGACCATCGCCATCGGCTCGGGCGGCGTGCTCGGCAAAGGCTGGTTGAACGGCAGTCAGGCGCAGCTTGATTTCATTCCGGAACGCTCCACCGATTTCATTCTCGCGGTGTTCGGCGAGGAGTTCGGCCTGCTCGGCAATTTGCTGCTGCTGACGCTCTATCTCATCGTCATCGGCCGCGGCCTGATGATCGCGGTGAATGCGCCGACAACATTTTCGCGCTTGCTGGCCGGTGCCGTGACGTTGACGTTTTTCATGTACGCGTTTGTGAACATCGGCATGGTCACGGGTATCTTGCCGGTGGTAGGTGTGCCATTGCCGTTGATCAGCTATGGCGGCACGGCGATCTTGTCGATGCTGGTGGGCTTTGGCATTTTGATGTCGATCTCGACGCATAAGCGATTGGTGTCGACGTGATCGGCGGATGCACAGCACATTTGAGCGTAGATCGCCCCCGGATCAAGTCCGGGGCAGGCCATTCTGCGGGGGTTTCCGTAGCATTTCAGCCTGAACGCCGCGTCAATGCTGGTGTTTGCACTTTGACATTTCGGCCAATCGCCCAGAATGTGAAATCGATTGTCGTGCTGGCAATGGCGCTGGGATTGTCTGCGTGTGGCACGACGCCCAAGAAAAATGAATCGACGCGGTCGGCGATGGCCAAGCCGGGCGCCTACTATCAGGACGATGGACCGGGCAGCACACCGCCGCCGAATGTCGACTTGATCCCCGACGCCACCCCCAAAGCCGAACCACTGCATCGCGCCGCGAACCGGCCCTACACGGTGTTCGGCAAGACCTACGTGCCGAATGTATCGAGCGCGCCGTTCCGCGAACAGGGCATCGCCACCTGGTATGGGCGGAAGTATCACGGCAACATGACCTCCATCGGCGAGACCTACGACATGTACGCGATGACCGCCGCGCATCCGACGCTGCCGCTGCCATCGTACGTTCGCGTCACCAATCCGGCCAACATGAAATCGGTGGTGGTGCGCTTAAACGATCGCGGGCCGTTTCACGCCGGCCGCATCATCGATCTTTCCTACACGGCCGCCGCCAAGCTAGATATCGCGCGCAAAGGTAGCGCCGTGGTTATTGTTGAACGCGTCTTTCCCGGCGAGGCTGAGTTTGCCCGCGCCGCTCCGGCAACATCATCTGTCGCATCCGCCGTTCCATTGCAGATTGTGGTGCCTGATATTGCGCAGGATGCAAACGAACTCTATCTGCAACTCGCCGCATTCAGCTCCATCGAAAACGCGGAAAGTTTCCGTGCACGCGTGGCCCGCGAACTGGATTGGAACCGCGAGCCGATTCAGGTGATCCGCAAGGACAACGTGTTCCGTGTCCGCATGGGCCCGTACAAATCGCGCGACGAAGCCGAAGCCATCGCCCAACATGTGCGGCAGACCCGCGAACTGTCACCCGTCATTCAAAAACCCTAACCTCAGGATCACAATGAAATTTGCCGTTACCTTTGCCGCTCTGCTGTTTTCACTGGGCATCCCCCACCACGCGTCCGCGCAATCCTCCACGACGCTTGCCGACGTGCCGGCTCCGCCGATCAACGCGCGCGCGTACGTGTTGTTTGATGCGTCCAGCGGACAAATCCTTGCGCAGCAAAGTGCGGCGGATCGATTCGAACCGGCCTCGCTGACCAAACTGATGACCGCGTATCTGGTGTTTCAGGCGTTGAAGGAAAAAAAGCTCACGCTGACGCAAGCCGTGACAGTCTCCGATCGCGCCTGGCGCGCCGAGGGCTCGCGCATGTTCATCGATCCCAAACAAACACCGGCGGTCGAGCCGTTGATCCGCGGCATGATCGTACAAAGCGGGAACGACGCGTCGATCGCGCTCGCCGAAGCGGTGGCGGGGTCGGAAGACTTGTTCGCGCAACTGATGATGAAGCAGGCCGCGCGCCTCGGCATGAAGAACACCAAATTCGTCAACGCGACCGGTTTGCCCGATCCGCAACACTATTCGACGGCGGAAGATTTGACGATTCTCGCCAGCGCGCTGATCCGCGATTTTCCCGCTGAGTTTAGCTATTACAAAGAGCGCGAATTCACGCACAACAAAATCACCCAGCCGAATCGCAACCGATTGCTGTGGCTCGATCCGACCGTCGACGGTCTCAAGACCGGCCACACCGAAGCGGCGGGCTATTGCCTGATCGCCACCGCCCGACGGGGCGATGGGGATAAATCGCGGCGACTGATTTCGGTCGTGCTCGGCACGCCATCCGATGTCGCACGTACGCAAGAGAGCCAGAAACTGTTGAACTACGGCTATCAGTTCTTCGACGCGCAGCGGCTCTACAAAAAGAACGAACCGATCGCCACGCCGGAAGTATTCAAGGGTACGCAGAACACACTCAAGCTGGGCTTCGAGCGCGACATCTGGCTCACTTTGCCGAAGGACAAATTCGCCGGCTTGAAGGCGACATTGGTCACGTCGCAGCCGTTGATCGCGCCATTTTCGCCGGGACAAAAAGCGGGCGTGATGAAATTGACGCAGAATGATAAATTGATCATGGAAATTCCCGTGGTGGCGCTCGAAAACATACCGGTCGCGGGCTTCCTGGGGCGCGGCTGGGACGCGATTCGTTTGCTGCTGAAGTAACGTTCGACGCCCGCGCAAGTTTTTCCGTGCCACGCTCAAAAAAGAGTCTGGTCGAAATATTCCGCAGAAGGAAATCATCATGACGTCCGCAATGTGCCTCCCCACCGTTTTTCTCAACGGCGAATTCATGCCTTTCGAGCACGCGAAAATATCGCCGCTGGATCGCGGTTTTATTTTCGGCGACGGCGTGTACGAGGTGATTCCGTATTATGCCGGGCACGGATTGCGCGCGGTGCAACACTTGCAGCGTTTGCAACGCAGTCTCGACGAGTTGCAGATCGTGAATCCGTATCCGATCACGCAATGGGAATCGCTGATCACGTCGCTGGTTCTGCAAAATGGCGGCGGCAATATCGCCGTCTATATCCAAGTCACGCGCGGCGTCGCTAAACGCGATTTCCCGCCACCAATGGGTATTTCGCAAACGGTCTTCATGATGGCGAACCCGCTGGTGTCGCCGAAGCCTGAGATTTATGAGAACGGATTTTCCTGCGTATCACTGGACGACAATCGCTGGCTGCGATGCCAGGTAAAAGCAACTTCGCTGCTGGGTGCCGTGTTGTTGAAGCACGAAGGCAATCAGGCCGGCGCGGACGATGTGGTGCTGTTCCGCGACGGCTACCTGACCGAGTCGTCGGCGTCGAACATCGCCGCTGTCAAAAACGGCGTGATACTTTGCCCGCCAATGGACAACCTGATCCTCGGCGGAATCACCTATGAATTGATGATCGAGCTCGCGCGCACGCATGGGATGCCGCTCGAGGTGCGGCGCGTGCATCGGCGCGAAGTGAAAAGAGCCGACGAGTTGTGGATCATGTCGTCGACGAAAGAAATCGTGCCGATCGTAAAGCTCGACGACAAACCGATCGGCACCGGTCGTCCTGGCCCAGTGTTCAAACAAATGCAAAAGTTTTTCGACGAATACAAGCGAAACCTCGTGGCGGCACCCTCGCTGCGCGCAGCGGAATAGGCGGCATGGCGCGATGAGCAACAAGCCTGAACAAAACGCGAAAGATGGCGCGCGCACCATTGAGTCTTTGGGCGGCAGTGGCAGTGAGACACTGCTCAAATTTCCCACCGCGTTTCCGATCAAAGCGATGGGCCGACGCGAGGATGGTTTCGCGCAAGCGGTCCTGGAGATCATTCTGAAATATGCGCCCGACTTCGACGCCGAGTCGCTTGAAATGCGGCCATCAAAAAATGGTAACTTTCTCTCCGTGACCGCGACTGTCAATGCGACCTCGAAAGCACAGCTAGACGATATTTATCTGGCATTGACCGCGCATCCCGCCGTGCTGATGGCGCTGTAGCCGGCGTCGATTCACTCCGAAAATTGTGCAACGCGCACCACTCATCAAACGTCTCGGGCGCGTCGCGTTCGAGCCCACGTGGCGTGCCATGCAGGCGGCCAACAGGGCCCGCACTCCCGACACTGGCGACGAAATCTGGCTGCTTGAGCATCCACCGGTTTTCACGCTGGGTCTCGCCGGCAAACGCGAACACCTGCTGTCACCCGGTGATATTCCAGTGGTGAATATCGACCGCGGCGGTCAGGTCACGTATCACGGGCCGGGGCAATTGGTCGCGTATCTGTTGATCGGACTCAACGATCTCGGCTTTGGCGTGAAGACACTCGTCAAACAGATCGAGCAAGCCGTGATCGATGTTCTGGGCGAGTATGCAATCGATGCCTACCGCCTAGCCGGCATGCCGGGCGTGTATGTGAAGCAGCTTGGCCGCGACGCCAAGATCGCGGCGATCGGCTTGCGCATCGCCAACAAAGCCACCTACCATGGCGTGTCGCTTAACATCGCCATGGATCTGGAGCCGTTTTCGCGCATCAACCCCTGCGGCTACGCGGGGCTGACGGTGACCGAGATGCGCGCGTTCGGCGTAACGGATAATATGGATGTGATCGGCACGAAGCTGGCCGCGCATTTGCAAACCAGGCTCTATCAAACGCCATCCTGAGTCGCACGAATTGAAGCAAACCCAACAAGAGATTTCATATGGCTGATGCCGGCATCAAACAAAAATCCGAACTGAAGACGGCGCGCATTCCGATCAAGATCGTCGCGCAACTTCCGGCGGAACGGCTGAAAAAGCCCGAGTGGATCCGCGTTAAGGCGGGCTCCGCCTCGTCGCGTTTCTACGAGATCAAGCAAATCCTGCGCGACGCCAAATTGCACACGGTATGCGAAGAAGCATCCTGCCCGAATATCGGCGAATGTTTCGGCAAAGGCACCGCGACCTTCATGATCATGGGCGATCTCTGCACCCGTCGCTGCCCGTTTTGCGATGTCGGGCACGGTCGGCCGCTGCCGCTGGATCAGGATGAACCGCGCCATCTCGCCGAAACGATCGCCGCGCTGAAATTGAAATACGTGGTGATCACGAGCGTGGATCGGGATGATTTGCGCGACGGCGGTGCCAAGCATTTTGTCGATTGCATACGCGAAACGCGCGCACTGTCACCGCAAACGCAAATCGAAATTCTCACGCCGGATTTTCGCGGCCGCCTCGACCGCGCGCTCGGTATTTTGCGCGACGCGCCGCCGGATGTGATGAATCACAATCTCGAAACCGTTCCGCGCTTGTACAAACAGGCGCGCCCCGGCTCGGATTACGCGCATTCACTGAAGTTATTGAAGGACTTCAAGGCCGAGCATCCCGGCACGCCGACCAAAAGCGGATTGATGGTCGGATTGGGTGAAAGCAACGATGAGATTCTCGGCGTGATGCGCGACCTGCGCGCGCACGATGTCGATATGCTGACGGTCGGGCAGTATTTGCAGCCCTCGGCGCATCATCTGCCGGTATTGCGCTATGTGACGCCGGATGGTTTCGACATGTTCGCACGCGAGGCAGAAAAAATGGGCTTTCGCCATGCCGCGTGCGGGCCGATGGTGAGGTCTTCGTATCACGCCGATCAGATGGCGCACGACGCAGGCGTCACCTGACGGCGGAATCCGGCGGCGAATTACTTTGCCGGCTTCAATCCCATCGCGAGCGTGTATTGATCGGTGCGCGCAGTGTACTTCAAGCCTTTGGTCGCGGCCCATGTCGATACTTCGTAGTGCAAGGGGATGAGGCCAGTATCGCCCATCACGATTTCCGCCGCATTTTGAATCATCGTTTCGCGCTTTTTGTCATCCATTGTCACCAACGCATCGGACAGCACTTTGTCGAATACGGGATTCGAGTAGCGGCCGCGATTGTTGACGCCCATACCCTTGGCGGGATCATGCGTGGCCAGAAGTGAGCGCATCGCCGAGCCCTGCTCGCCCGATTCGGTACCCCAGCCCAGCACCATGTAGCCGAATTCCAGTTTGGTCGCGCGGGTGAAGTAGACGTTCGCCGGAAAGGTTTCGACCTTGGTGTCGATACCGATGCGCGAATAGAACTGCGCCAGCGCCTGCACCACGTTCGCATCGTTGATATAGCGGTTGTTGGGGCCGTGCAGCGTCATGGCGAAGCCGTTGGGGTAGCCTGCTTCGGCGAGCAGCTTCTTGGCACCCTCCGGATCGAATTTCGCCGGTTTCAACTTCTTGCTGGTACCGTAGAAGAATTCCGGCAGCAATTGCGCGGCGGCAACAGCTTTCTTTTCCATCACCCGATCAACGATGGCGTCGCGGTTGACCGCCATCGACAAGGCCTTGCGCACGCGCGCGTCGCGGAACGGATTCTTGTCGAGCGGTTTGCCGTCTTTGCCGGTCACAAACGGTGGCGATTTTTCGGTGCTTTGATTCAGGTGCACGTAAATCACGCGGTTCGACACTTTGTCGACCAGCGAATAATTCTTGTCTTGAGAAAGCTTCGCGATATCGGCGGTCGGCACGGTTTCGATGAATTCGACGCCCTTCGACAGGAGTGCTGCGACCCGCCCGGAAGGGCTGGTGAGAATCTTGAATGTGACTCTGTCCCACGGCTCTTCCCCTCCCCAGTAGCCATAATTTGCTTTCACAACAACACGTTGATTGGGTACGTACTCAACGAGTTTGTAAGGGCCGGTACCGATTGCGGCCTTGCCAGAGTTGTAATCCTCGGTCGTTGCCTTTTCGCCGTGCAGCTTGGAGATGATCAGCACCGAGGCGAGATCCGATGGCAGCAACACATGTGGTGTGGCCGTTTTGAAAACGATCGTATGCGGATCGACGATCTTTACCTCGATAATGGGTTTGGTAAAAGTCGCGAAAGAGGACGGACTGTTGGGCACATCCGGGGCGCGTTTCAAGGTGAACGCAACATCCTCGGCGGTGAAAGGCGAACCATCGTGGAAGCGCACGTTTTTGCGCAGTTTGAATTCCCACGTGAGATCATTAAGCGCTTTCCACGATGTCGCGAGCCCAGGCACCAGTTTTTGATTGTCGTCGCGCTTGATGAGCGGATCGAAGACATGCAGCATCATCGAATTGTTGGGCGACAGATTGTGGAAGTGCGGATCCATCGACGTGATCGCCGCCTGCAAGCCGATGTTGATGTCGCGCGGCTTGGTTTCGGCGCCGGCGAAGGGCGCGGCGAGACACAGGAACGCCGCCACGGTTGAGACCGCGAGATGGGCGATGCGTGGTGATGTTGGTCGAAGCATGGCGTTCTCCTGGAGGTCATTATTCTGTCTGGGCGATATCCGCGCCGAACACGGATAATAGCGGAAACCCCCGCGCGGTGGCGGCGTCGTGATCGCGATTGCGCACCGCCATCTCGTCACCGGAAGCGGCACACCCCCATGAGCATCATCGACAATTTCGAAAAAATGCTCGACGGCGGAAAAGACAGCGCGCTGCTGCGCTTTTCGCTCGGCAACGAGTACTTGAAACTTGAGAATTCGCCGCAGGCGATCAAGCATTTGTGCGCTGCGGTCGCACAGGATGCGGGCTATTCTGCTGCCTGGAAATTATTAGGAAAGGCGCTCGCGCAAGCCGGCGACGTGATGGGTGCCAAGTCAGCGTACGCCAGCGGCATTGCCGCCGCGATCGCGAAAGGCGACAAGCAAGCGGCTAAAGAAATGACGGTTTTTTCAAAGCGACTTGACGGCCAGGTGTAAGCCGAAGTCCGGCATTGGCGAGCGCATCGAGCAGGAAACTCGCCAAACACCGCGCCAGTGCTAGTACTTAGAGACCGCCCTCTCGCGCGATGGCCGAGGTCAGAAAGTCGTGAATTCGGGGTGCTGCAATGCTTGCATCGACGACCGCCTCACCGATTTTCTTCAGCAGGATCAATCTAATTGCGCCGCCTACGTTTTTCTTGTCGCGGCCCATATGGTCGAGCATTTCGTCCGGCGTGATTTTTTTCGGCAGGCGCGTGGCAAGCCCCGCACGTTCAATCAAATCAATAGCGCGTTTGCAGGCGTCGCGATCAAGCATGCCGAGGTCGCGCGAAAATTGTGCCGCCAATGCCATGCCGCAACCAACCGCTTCGCCATGAAGCCAGGTACCGTAGCCCATCGCGGACTCAATGGCATGACCAAACGTGTGGCCGAGGTTCAGCAATGCGCGGCCTCCGGATTTTGCCGTTTCTCGCTCGTCGCCGACCACCACCTGCGCCTTGATTTCGCACGAGCGGCGGATGGCGTAGGCCAACGCGCCGGAATCGTGCGTCAAGAGTACGTCGATATTGTTTTCGAGCCATTCGAAAAACGCTTGGTCGAGAATTAGGCCGTATTTGATGACTTCCGCCAAGCCCGAGCGGAATTCGCGCTCGGGTAACGTCGACAAGGTGTCGGTATCGGCCAGTACCAGTCGCGGCTGATGAAACGCGCCGATCATGTTCTTGCCGAGCGCGTGATTGATCGCGGTCTTGCCGCCGACGGATGAATCGACTTGCGCGAGCAGCGTGGTGGGAACCTGGATGTAGGACACGCCGCGCTGGTAGGTGGCGGCGGCAAAGCCGGTGATGTCGCCGATAACGCCGCCGCCGAGCGCGATCATGGTCGTTTGGCGGTCACACCGATGGGTGAGCAGGGCGTCGAAAATGCGCATCAGAGACGGCCAATCTTTCTCCACCTCGCCGTCGGGCAAGGCGATGGGCAGCACCAAGTAGCCGGCACCGGATAGCGTCTTCACGTAACGCTCACCGTAGATCGGCATGACTTTATCGTTGGTGACCAATACGATTTGTTTGTCGCGAATGTACGCTTTGAGTGGATCGGCACTTTCAAGCAGTCCGGGCCCGATGACAATAGGATAAGCATTTTCGCGCAGGGCGACATTCACGATGGAGGGTGCGGTCTTGATGGACATTTCGGATTGTTTTTTTTAGCGACAGGTTGCGGAGCGGGCGTCTATTGTGACGCAGTGCCTGCGGGGATTGGTTCAGTGGCGGCGGGAGTGCTCCGAACCGTCGGCGGCAATAAATCGCGTCGTGTGAGTTCCTCCGTCAGGTCGTGGACTAATTTGCCGACACTTTGGCGTCCCGTTTCGATGGTGACATCCGCCGATTGCCGGTATAGGCCTTCCCGCGCGTCCAGCATGGCCTTCAATGTCTCCCGCGGGTTGTCGGTACGCAGCAACGGTCGGCGACTATCGCGGCGCGTGCGCTGCCAGAGGTGATCAAGGTTCGCGTGCAGGTAAATGACCGTTCCCGTACGCGAAAGTGTCGCGCGGTTTTCTTCCTTCAGAATGGCACCGCCGCCAGTGGCCAGGATGATGCCGTCTCGCGCGCAAAACTCTTCAATAAGTTGCGCCTCGCGCACGCGGAACCCTTCTTCGCCTTCGAGCTCAAATATCGTGCTGATCGCAACGCCGGTCTGATTGTGTAGCTCCTGGTCGGCATCGAAAAACGGCAAATCCAGCTTCCGCGCCAAGGCCTTGCCCACGGTGCTTTTCCCAGCGCCGGGCATTCCCACGAGATAAATATTCCGCTTGTTACCGGCCATTTTCGATGATTGCGAGCGCTACGATGAAATGAGAATTATCAAATAAAACGGGGCGCTCTTGCGGGCGCCCCGAGTGGAAGTTGAAAAGTTCTTGTTGTTAGCCGGTCAACATCGTGTCCGGTCGGCGAAACGCGTTACCGGACAGTCAATGATTCCTTGATGATGCGTGGCGTGATGAATATCAGCAATTCGGTTTTGTCCTGCTGCTTACTCGTGCGCTTGAAGAAATTACCGAGGAACGGAATATCTCCCAGCAGCGGCACCTTGGTGACATCGGTGCGCGTTACCGTTTCAAAGATTCCACCGAGTACCGCCGTATCGCCATTGTCGACCAGCACTGAAGTCTTAAGTGTCTTGGTGTCGATCGATGGAATGCCCGCGAAAATCGTCCCGACCGAATCTTTTTTGATCTCAAGCTCCATGATGATCTTGTCATCGGGAGTAATTTGCGGTGTGACTTCAAGCGAGAGGATCGCGGGCTTAAACTGAATCGTGATACCACCGCTCGCCGACTGTGTCGCATAAGGAATTTCGGTACCTTGGGTGATGATCGCCTTCTTCTTGTCCGGCGCGACGATGCGCGGATTAGACACGACCTTGCCGCGACCGTCCGATTCCAACGCCGACAACTCCAACTCGATTAAATTGCTATTGGCAATATTCAGGATGTTGATACCCAGTGAACCAGCAGCGCCCACGACCGGCAAGTTGACAGCAATCGGCGTGGCAGCGAGCGGCAGTGTACCGCCCGCGATGTTGCGCGCATTGTCGATATTTCCGGCGACGCCAAGATTGCGACCGTTGCGCGTGCTACCGGACGCAATGTTGAATTTCGCGCCCAACTGCGAGCCCCACTTGTCATCCGCGATGACTATGCGCGCCTCGATCAGCACTTGCCGTACCGGGACATCGAGTTGCGCGATCAGTCGGCGCACTTCATCCAGCTTTGACGGCGTGTCATTGATGAAAATCGTATTGGTGCGAACGTCGGAGGTGGCGCTGCCGCGCTTGGACAAAATTCGCTGGTCTTTGTCCGACACCAGTTTCTTCACATCGTCGGCTTTGGTGTATGACAGCTGGAAGCTCTCGGTACGCAGCGCCTCGAGTTCGGAAATTTGCTGACTTGCTTCGAGTGCGAGTTTTTCCTTCGTCGCCAATTCATCCGATGGGGCGATCAACACGACGTTGCCATTTTTGCGTTTCGACAAACCCTTCGCTTGCAAGATAATATCGAGCGCCTGATCCCATGGCACATCCTTCAGGCGTAGCGTCAGACTGCCGCCGACGGTGTCGCTGGTGATGATGTTCAAGCCGGTGAAGTCGGCGATGACTTGCAATACCGCGCGCACTTCGACGTTCTGGAAATTGAGCGAGAGTTTCTCGCCGCCATAACCGATCACACCTTGCACCATCTTGTTCTGGTCTTCCTTGAGTTGCTTGACCTCGACGATGAACTGGGTGTCGGTTTGATAAGCGGAATACTCCCACAGCCCTTTGGGCTCGATGATGAGACGGGTGTTGGCACCTTGGTCAATCACGTCGACGAAACGGACAGGCGTTGCAAAATCGATCACGTCCAAGCGGCGAACCAGATTGCGTGGGATCGTCGTATTGATGAAATCGACCAGAATGCTCTTGCCTTGCTGGCGAATGTCTATGCCTGTGCTGGCGGATGACAAATCGACAATGATGCGGCCTTCGCCATTAGCACCACGACGGAAATCGATATCCCGCAGGCTCTGCTTTTGCACGCCCAACGTCGCCGCCGGCTCTGCAAATTTCGTGACCGCGGCGGATTCCTTCACCGCACCCTGTGCCGAATTATCAAGCGTCAATACAAGCGCACCACCATCCAGCGTGGACGTGTAATTCAGGCTTCGCGAGAGATTGACCACGAGACGGGTACGTCCGGAAACCTCAACAACACTCACAGAACGGATATCGCCCTCACCGATTTCAACGGTATTTTTTCCGAGAGCATTGGATACGCCCGGCAAGTCGATCGCGATCCGCGCCGGATTGGTGACGGTAAATCCCGGCGGGGCCGCGACAAGCGGATCCTTGAAATTGACGCGAATCACCACCTTGCCGCCTTGCAGCGTCGTGGTATTGATCGATTGAAGGAGGTTTGCCTGGGCGATCGCCGTGGCGCTGAAGAACATGCCCGCCAGGACGGCGGCGCACGCGAACAAGCGTCCCGCAAGCGTTCGAGCAGTGTTTGTCCGGTTTGTTTGAATCACGATTTGCCTCCCACGGTTCCTTCGAGCAGCGGCAGCACACTTTGGCGCTCCGTCCAGTCTCCGGCGGTGTCTTGAACGATTTCTTTCAATTTGACTTCGGTGTCGGTGATTTCGGTGATGAGGCCGAAATTCTGACCCAGATAATTGCCCTTTTTCACGCGATAAAGCGTTTTTTCCGCACGTACTAAAGCGTAGGTGACGCCGGCCTGCGACAGCGTGCCGACCATCTTCAATTGTTCCAATGGAAACGCCTCGAGCGGCTCTTTGCGGCGGTTCATGTCCGGCGCCAGTCCACTGCTGTCGTTTTGTTTGACCGCCAGCTTGCGTGGCTTGAAAGGATCCGGCAAATCGAATCCTTCATAGGCGAATGGCGCGAATGGTCTCACCTGCGGCAATTGCTCGATCTTGCGAACAACGCTTTTCTCGGAGTCTTTGACGAATTGCCGCAAATCGGCGAAGCCCTCACCGCACGCGACAAGTACCAGCACCGGGGCGCAAATCAAAGTGAATTTGGCGTGGCGTTTCATCACTTGCCTCCCGCCGGTTTGGCTGCGCCGGGTTTGGCGGCGGCGGCACCTTTGGCCTGTTTGCGTTGCGCCGCGACTTCATCGGGATCCAGATATCGGTAGGTTCGCGCGACCGCTTCCATTGTCAGCGCCCCCTCTTTGCCAAGGTCTACTTTCAAGTCGTTCAGCAAAACGATCCGTGGCAACTTCGCGACGTCGCTCGCGAATGCACCCAAGTCGTGATAATTGCCCACCACCTTCAAATTGATCGGCCGTTCGGCATAGAACTCGGTCGTTGTTTCCGCTGCTGCCGGCTTGAATAGGTCGAACTGTAGTCCGCGACCCAATCCCGCCTGATTTATGTCGATCAGCAATGCGTCCATTTCCGATCGCGTCGGCAATTGTTTCAACAATGCGCCAAAGGACTGTTCAATTTCCGCGCGCTGTTGCTGGTAGGCCTCAAGATTAACCGCCATTTTCTTTTTCTCGAGAAAAGTCGTCTTGAGTTCCGCTTCTTTGCCCTTTTGCTTCTCAAGCTCGTCGATCTGAGTCTGGTATTGAAGCACATACCCCGCCACCAAAATCAGCACGAAAATCAGGACGAAGGCGATGAACTTGAATAGCCACGGCCAATTTCCCGGATTCTTGGTGTCAAGCTGTTTGAGTTCCTCAATCCACTTGTTCATGCTTTTTTCTCCGCAGGTTTTGCGGGATCGGCCTTCTTGGGCGCCCCTTTGCCGTCATCGGCCTTGGCACGCTTGATGCTGAAATCCAGACTGAATTCGTTGGCGCGTTGAGTATTGACAATCACCGCCTTGATTTCAATGAGGTTCGGATTTTCGAGGTAAGGAGACGCCTCGATATTTCGCATGAATGCGGACACCCGGGCATTGGATTGCGCGTAGCCGGTGACATTGATTTTGGTTCCCGCCTGCTTGATCGATTTGAGATACAGCCCTTCCGGCAGCTGGCGCAGCAACTGATCGAGCAGGTAAACAGGCTCCGAACGATTGCTTTGCAAGCCTTCGACCACCTGTTTCTTGGCGAGCAAGGACGCGGTTTCTTCGCGAATCTTTTTGATTTCGTCGATCTGCTTTTCAAGCTTCGCAATTTCTTCGTTCAAATACTTGTTGCGACCGTTCTGGTTTTCGACTTGGCCCTCGAAAAACACCCAGAGCAGGGCAGCGACCACCAACCCAAGAGCGGCAGTGATGCCGGCCAGGATGGCAAATTGTTTCTGCCGCGCTTTTCGTTTTTCTTCGCGGTGCGGAAGTAGGTTTATGCGCATCATGCTGGATCAAACCTCCGCATGGCGAGACCGCACGCCACCATCAGCGCCGGGGCGTCGATAGTCAACTGTCGCGGCTTGATTTTGGAAGACAACGCCATGTTGGCGAAAGGGTTCGCCACCAATGTGTGCACTTGAGTGCGCTGGTCGATCATTTCTTCAAGCCCCTCCAGCACCGCGCTGCCTCCGCATAAAAGGATGTGATCAACCTTATTGAATTGCGTGGAGGTGAAGAAAAACTGTAATGCCCGGGATATTTCCAGCACAACTTTCTCGTTGAACGGCTGAAGCACGTCGGCTTGATAATTGTCGGGAAGTCCGCCACTCTTCTTGGCGACTTCCGCTTCTTCCATGGGCATGCCGAACTGGCGCGAAATGTCTTGCGTCAACTGAAACCCGCCCAACTGCTGTTCACGGGAATAGACCTGCTGATCCTCATGCATGATGGTCACACGAGTGGTTATGGCACCAATATCGACAATCGCGGTGACATCCTTGTCCTCGATTCCGGTCGCGGAACCCTTCATCATTTCAAATGCCGCCAACGACGCGTAGGACTCGACATCCATGACAGTAGTTTTCAATCCCGCCGCTTCCGCAACCGCAACCCTGTCCTCGATTTTCTCTTTGCGTGACGCCGCGATCAGGACTTCGACTTCTTCGTCGCTGTTCGGGGCGGGCCCAATCACCTGAAAATCCAGATTGACTTCATCAAGACTGAAAGGAATGTATTGGTTGGCTTCAGATTGAACCTGAAACTCCATCTCTTCTTCGCGCTGATTGCCGTTCAGCAGCACCTTTTTGGTTATGACCGCCGAAGAAGGCAATGCGAGTGCAATATTCTTGATGCGCGTCGCCATTTGCTTATGGGCGCGACGCATGACTTCACCCGCCGCTTCGATATTGGCGATGTTTCCGTCGGTCACGGTATCTTTCGGCAACGGCTCGATCACGTAGCGCTCGACGCGATAAAGACCTTTGCCTGCCTCGGCGATTTCGACAATCTTGATAAAGGACGAACTGATGTCGACGCCCAGCAATGGCGGCGTTTTCGCGCTCAGAAAGTCGAACTGGGATGCCAGCTTCTCTTTAAACATGGTGGTTGCCTGGCCCTTGTAGTGATTTGAACTTACGGCCCATTACGCACAAATTACATTAAATGCTAGCAACAAGCCGTGGACGTGTAAAGCAATTTCTTTCAAACCTCGAAAAGGCTTTAATTGCGGCGCAACATTTACGCCTGCCACTATGTTGCCTGGATTTGGTCAGGATCGCGACGACTTTTGCCCCGTCAATTCTGCGACCGACCGATATAATGACCCCTCAAAACGCCAATTTCTAGGATTACATGACCTTACGCTGGTGGTTCTACCCCGTCATTTTGCTATTTTCGCTCGTCTTGGTGGCGCTGGGAATTGCGACACTCACCGTCGTCTTGCTGTATCCCAATCTGCCCTCGATCGAGGCCGTGACGGATTACCGGCCCAAATTGCCCCTTCGAGTTTATACCCTTGAAGGCGATGTAATCGGCGAATTTGGTGAGGAAAAGCGGGCGTTTGTCCGGGTTCAGGACTTTCCCAAAGTGATGAAAGATGCCGTCATCTCGGCCGAAGACGAGCGTTTCTACGATCATCCCGGCGTGGACGTCATTGGGTTGGCACGCGCCGCAACGGCCGCCGTCATCGCCGGAAAGTCCAAAGGTGGCGCATCCACAATCACTCAGCAAGTCGCGCGAAATTTCTTTCTTTCCAATGAAGTCACACTCACGAGAAAAGTCTCGGAGTGGTTGCTCGCTTTCAAGATGGAGCGCAGCATGACTAAGGATCAGATCCTAGAGGTCTATCTGAATCACATCTTTCTCGGCAATCGCGCCTTCGGTTTCGCGGCGGCGAGCCGCGTCTATTACGGCAAGGACCTTAGCGAGCTGACGGCCGGGGAAGCGGCGATGCTGGCTGGCATTCCCAAGGCCCCATCGCAGTACAACCCGTTCAACAATCTCAAGCGTGCAACTTTGCGTCAACACTACGTTTTGCGGCGCATGAATGAGCTCCATAAGCTCGACGATGCCGCCATGAAGCGTGCGAAAGAAGAGCCGCTGAAATTCAACCGCGAGCGCCAAATGTATTCGGTCAACGCCGAACATGTCGCTGAAATGGCGCGGCAGGAAGTTTTCGAGCAATACGGCGAAAAGGCCTATGTGAGCGGCATCCGCATCTACACCACCATTCGCAAAGCCGATCAGGAGGCGGCGAACGCGAGTCTGCGTCGCGGCGTCATGGATTACGACCACCGGCACGGCTATCGCGGGCCGGAAGGATTCATCAAACTTGGCACCACCAAAGAAGTTGATGAAGAAACGGCCGATGAGGCGCTCCAGGAGAAAGATGTCGTCGGTGACTTGATCCCGGCGATCGTGCTCGAGGCAGATGCGAAGCAAATCATCGCCCACACCAAGCGGGGCGAAACGGTCAAACTGACCGGCGAGGCGCTGAAGTTTGTTGTGCGGGCATTGAACGAAAAATCGTCACCGCAAAAACCGGTGCGTGGCTCAATCATCCGGCTTGGGCTGGACGAAAAAGGCATATGGGCGGTGACGCAATTGCCAAAAGTCGAGGCCGCTCTCGTCTCGGTCGAGCCCAACGACGGCGCAATTCGTGCACTCGCGGGGGGATTCGATTTCACCGCCAACAAGTTCAATCACGCGACGCAGGCATGGCGCCAACCCGGATCCAGTTTCAAGCCGTTCATCTATTCTGCCGCGCTCGAAAAAGGTTTCACGCCCGCCACTATTGTCAACGATGCGCCGGTGGTATTCGACCCGGGCCGAAACGGCGGCCAGATTTGGGAGCCGAAGAATTACGACGGCAAATATGAGGGCCCCATGCGGCTGAGAACCGCGTTGGCCAAATCGAAGAACATGGTGTCGATACGCGTTCTTCAGGCCATTGGGCCCGCGTACGCGCAGGACTACATCACCCGCTTCGGGTTCGATCCGAAGCTCCACCCGGCATATTTGACCTTGGCCCTCGGTGCGGGTGCGGCGACGCCCCTGCAAATGGCCGGGGCCTATTCAATATTCGCCAACGGCGGTTTTCGGATAAAGCCTTACTTCATCAACAAAATTACCGATGACAAGGGTGGCGTGCTGTTCGAAGCCTCGCCGGAGCTCGCCGGCAGCGACGAAGATAAGGCACCCGCCAGCGGACGAAAATACGCGGAACGGGTGGTTGATCCACGCAACGCCTTCATCATGTCGAGCCTGATGCGCGACGTCGTGCGATATGGCACGGCAGCCAGCGCGATGTCATTGGGCCGCAATGATTTGGCGGGCAAGACCGGCACGACCAACGATCATTATGACGCCTGGTTTGCTGGCTACAACCCCGGCCTGGTCGCGGTGGCCTGGATTGGTTATGACAATCCCTCGGATCTCGGCAACAACGAAACCGGGGGGCGGGCAGCGCTCCCCATGTGGATGAGCTACATGGCCAAAGCGTTGAAAGGAGTGAAGGAAATTCCCTTCGAGCCGCCGGCGGGGATCGCCATGCTGGCATTGCCTGGTGAATTGAGTAAAGACGGCCATCAAATCATGGAATTCATCTACGCGGAGTCGCAATCGAGTCTCGGCGACGGTCCGGCGGGTTTGCGCGAAGCCAACAAACCCTCCGAAGAAGTAAAAAACCAAATCTTCTGATGGCGCATGGCAAGCGACGACACGGTGCGGAGCGAGGCGAATCTTTCGACTTGCTGAGCGTGTCGCACGCTGAACTTCACGGCACAAATTCAGACGACATCACGCGCGTTGCGCAACGCGCCGCGCAATTGATCGCCGAAGGATTGACCGACTATCGCGCCGCCAAACTGAAAGCGGCGCGTCAACTCGGCATCGACGCGCGCGCCGCCATGCCGGACAACAACGCAATCGACGCGGCGTTGCGCAGTCACTACGCGTTGTTTGCCGGCGAGTCCCAGCCGCAGGCGCTCGCCGCGCTGCGCGATATTGCGACTACCGTGATGTCCCGGCTCCGCGCGTTCGAGCCCTGGCTGGTCGGCCCTGTGTTGACGGGCACCGCGAACTCGAACAGCGACATTGACATTGAAATGATCGGCATCGACCCAAAACGCTTTGAAATGTACTTGCTCGATTCGGGTATCGCGTTCACCTTGCGCGAGCCACAGCGCCGCCGTGGGGGGAAAGGCAGCCCGGATGGACGGCTCACCTTCGCCACGGAGTTCGACAATGTGCCCGTCTTGATTACGCTCTTTGAAAGCCATGCGGCGCGGCTGGCGGCGCATCCGCGCGGCAGCAGCCGGCACGAAAGGGCGCAGCTTGCAGAGGCGAAAGTGCGCTTTGCCGCAGTGTCTAAACCCTAGCGCCGACGCCACTCTCCAAGCAAAAACGTCCCGAAACGCACACCAGTCATTGACTTTGGTTGTTTTGTGCCGGTGTGACGATGAAATGCCGCGACAAGATTACTGTTTCA
This sequence comes from Betaproteobacteria bacterium, assembly GCA_031430555.1. Taxonomy (GTDB): domain Bacteria; phylum Pseudomonadota; class Gammaproteobacteria; order Burkholderiales; family Usitatibacteraceae; genus UKL13-2. Next base: position 7,828 of record JANPBQ010000171.1, on the reverse strand, counting down.
GGATGCGTGCCGCTTCAAGCGCGAAATAGGTGAGAATGCCGTCCGCGCCCGCGCGCTTGAAGCCTAGCAATGATTCCATCATGCAGGCGTCGCCATCGAGCCAGCCGTTTTGTGCCGCCGCCTTCAACATCGCATATTCGCCGGAAACTTGATAGACAAATGTCGGCGCGGCGAATTCCGCTTTGCAGCGCCGCACAATATCCAGATACGGCATCCCGGGCTTGACCATCACCATGTCGGCACCCTCCTGCAAATCAAGAGCGATTTCGCGTATGGCTTCATCGGAATTGCCCGGATCCATCTGATAGTTTTTCTTATCACTTTTGCCGAGATTGCCAGCCGAGCCGACGGCATCGCGGAATGGGCCGTAGTAGGCGCTTGCGTACTTGGCGGCATAGGCGAGGATCGCGGTGTGAATGTGCCCATCCTTATCCAGCGCACGACGTATCGCGCCGATACGGCCATCCATCATGTCCGACGGTGCCACGATATCGACGCCGGCCTCGGCCTGACACCGCGCCTGTTTTTCCAGGGCCAGAATCGTCTCATCGTTGAGAATATATCCGGCGCTATCGATCAGCCCATCCTGACCATGCGTGGTGTAGGGATCAAGTGCAACATCGCAGACGACGCCGAGATCGGGAAACCGCTGTTTGATTTCGCGTACCGCGCGCGGTACCAAACCGCGCGAATTAAATGCTTCGTCGCCGGTCGCCGTTTTCAACGACGCCTCGATGACCGGGAACAGCGCGATGGCGGGGATACCCAGCGCGACACACTCTTCGCACACCGCGAGAAGCAAATCGATCGAGACTCGGTCGATTCCTGGCATTGAGGCCACCGCCTGCCGCCGCTTTTCACCATCAAGGATGAAAACAGGATAGATAAGATCCGCCGGTGTCAGCGAGTTTTCGCGCACCATGTCGCGGATAAATCCGCTGCGGCGCAGCCGGCGCATTCTTCGATCAGGAAATTGGCCCAGATTCATGAAAGTACCCAATGGTCAAGGATGGGTTTGCATTCGCGTCGTGGTGCGACACGCGTTGTCCGCATCACGGCGAAAATGCGCTTCGCGAAAAAAATTGAACTTTCGCGATATGTCTACATCTTATCGTACGAGGGGTTCATTCCTCCCCGCTTCTCCTCCCTGAGCGGGTGCCTTTATCAAGGTTTTTCTTGATTTTGGCTGTTCCGAGGGCACGGGATTCCCCTTTCCCGTGCCCTTTTCTTTTCCCCGAGCACTGTCCGATTTACGGTCCGAACAATCGCTCGATGGCGGCCTCGGCTTCTTCGACGCCTTCTTTTTTCAGACTCGAAAAAAGCTGGGCGGAGACATCGTGTTTTGCCGCCTGCATTTGTTTGATCACGCTGCGCAATGTAACTGCTTGCTCGCTTCTCGATAATTTGTCGGATTTCGTCAGCAGGCAGTGCACCGGCTTGCCGGTCGGCAAATACCAATCGAGCAGCTTGATATCCAGCGGCTTCAGGGGGTGACGGGCATCCATGATCAAGACCAAACCCTTCAGCGCGACGCGCGTTCCCACATAGGCGGCCATCACATTCTGCCAATGCGCCTTCACTCGCGCCGGGACTTCGGCATAGCCGTAACCGGGAAGATCGACCAGCGTCCGATCATCGCCTAGCGAAAACAAGTTGATCAATTGCGTGCGTCCGGGTGTTTTGGACACAAAGGCGAGGCGCTTGTGATTGGCGAGCGTATTGATGGCGCTCGACTTTCCCGAATTGGAACGCCCCACAAAGGCGACCTCGCGACCGACGTCCGGCGGCAATTGCTCCAGATCGTGGGCGGATGCGGTATAAGCGGCGCGGTCAAACAGACCCATGGTTTCCTCTTGTGACGGCTTCAGTTAAAATCATGGGTTCAAACCGTCACAACAATTAAAGGTTGGCAATGAAGCGGATACTGCTTGCGGGAGTACTGTCTTGGGTCGCAATTTTGACACACGCCGCCGAGGCGGTGAAATCGGCCCCGGACAACCGAACGGAAATGATGGCACGCGGGCAGCAAATTGCCGGTGCCGTCTGCGTCGCGTGTCACGGCCTCGATGGCATGAGCGCAATTTCAGCGAACCCGAATATTGCGGGAATGCCTGAACAATATGTGGCCAAACAGCTTGAATTGTTCAAAACCGGCGTCCGCAAGAATCCCGTCATGCAGGGAATGGCGGCCAATTTGAGCGCAGAGGACATGAAAGCGCTCGGTCGGTATTACTTTTCGCAAAAACCGAAAGCCAACGCCGTCGGCCGCGACGCGGCGCTGAGTGCGAAAGGCCAGAAACTCTATCGCGCGGGCATACCCGAACTCAAAGTGCCGGCGTGTGCAGGTTGCCACGGCGGTGCCGGCGCGGGTATACCAGCGAGCTTCCCGCGTCTGTCCGGACAATGGCCGGAGTACACGCTGGATCAGCTCAAGCAATACGCGACAGGTGCGCGCAAAAATACCCAGATGAATGCCATCGCCAGCAGAATGCGGGATTCCGACATGATCGCGGCGGCGGAATACATTGCCGGCATGCGGGCAAAATAGTGACAAAAAATCCGGCGATTGCCGGATTTTTTTTGACCACATCTCCGGTCACCGAAATCGTCACGCTCATCGGAACCTTGAATTTCCGCGCAATCCGGGCTCATAGAATTGCGCGCAATTTCTGCCGACATGCTTGGCTTGGTACAACGCAAGATCAGCGCATTTCATCAAGGATTCGCGGTCGCGGGCATCACGGGGAAACATACTGATGCCGATGCTCGCGGTGACCCTCGCGCGATCAGTGCCCAACAAATACTCCACGCCGATCGCCGCAATCAATTTTGTCGACACCCGCGCCGCCGTTTCCTGGTCGGACACCTGCGGCACGACAATCAGAAATTCGTCGCCGCCGAGGCGCGCGACATAGTCAGAATCGCGCAACTCCCGCTGCGATCGCCGCGCGACCTCCTTCAGCAACGCGTCGCCCGCGTCGTGCCCCAATTTGTCGTTCACTTCCTTGAAACCATCGAGGTCTATCAGCAATATTGCAAAGCCGCCCAGTGCCGCCTCGGTTTCGGCGTTGATGAGCCGCGCGGAGATGTGCTCCATGACGGCATGCCGGTTGAATAAATTAGTCAGGGAATCGTGAGTCGCCTGATAGGTGATGCGCGATTGCGCAATGCGCTGTTCGCGGTTCAGACGGCGCAGTGTGCCGTAGAGGAAAATCAGTATGAACGCCGAGGAGGAAATGAGCGCGAGAATCAGGCGCCTGACCTTGTCTCCGTACACGACCTGATCGGCTTCCAGCACATTCTGGTGAAGGCGCGACTGGGTAAGGAGTTGGCGCGCGATATCCATTAATTTTTCCTGCTCCTTCTCGGTGACCTGGCCGCGAACTATCGCTTGCGCCGCATCGAAGCCTTGCGATTTTCGCGTGTCGACGAGAAGGCGCCGGCTGCCAACGAGTTGTCGCGCGACGGATTCGAGCTCCGGGAATCGCGCGGCAAGCGCAGCATGTTCGCTACGCTGTTCGGCAAGATATTTGAGCTCGGCTTCAATCTCGACGCCGCCGACCCGGTATCGTCCAAGATCCTGCTCATTGCCGGTGTTGATGTAGTTTTGCTCGCCAATGTCGATTGCCAGGGCGTTATAGCGAATCGATTCGAGGCTGGACACAATCCGCTGCGCGCGCAGGATTTTTTCGTTGGTGATGATCAAATTCTCTGCCGACACCACCGCAACCGTGGATACCGCCGCGATCGCCACCACCGCAAACACCAGTGCGGCAAGTGCGATATTGTCGATGGTGGCCTTGAGCTTCATGCCGTCCGTTTAGGCCGTGCCGCTGTCGGCAAATGCCGCTCGTGCGCATTCGACGGTGGCCGCGATGTCTTCCGGCGTATGTGCCGCCGACACAAAGCCCGCCTCGAACGCGGACGGCGCAAGATAAACGCCGCGCCACAACATGGCGTGAAAGAAGCGATTGAATCGGTCGCGGTCGCAGCGCATCATTTCGGCGTAGCTTTGAGGCGCAGCGGCAACAAAAAATAGCCCGAACATTCCGCCCAGGGACGCCGCAGAGAATGCAACACCTGCCTCCGCCGCCACCTTTTTCAATCCGCTAGTGAGTTCCATGGTGCGCGCGCCGAGCCGGTCATAAAACCCCGGCGCAGAAACGAGTTCGAGCGTTTTGAGTCCCGCCGCCACCGCCACCGGATTGCCGGACAACGTGCCGGCCTGATACACCGCGCCAAGCGGAGCCAGATGCGCCATGATGTCGCGCCGCCCCCCAAAGGCGCCGACCGGCATGCCGCCGCCAATGACTTTGCCGAGCGTGGTGAGATCCGGCGTGATGCCAAAATGACCCTGCGCGCCATGCAGCCCAACGCGAAATCCCGTCATCACCTCATCGAATATCAGCACCGCGCCGTGCCGGGTACAAAGCTCGCGAAGGAGCGACATGTATGCCGGCGATGGCATGACGAAATTCATGTTCCCGGCGACCGGTTCGATAATCACGCAAGCGATTTCCGAACCGATCTTTGCGAACGTGCTCTCCAGCACATCCATGTCGTTGTAGGCGAGCACCAACGTCTGCGCGACGACTTCCGCAGGCACGCCGGCCGAACTGGGGTGGCCAAACGTCAATGCACCCGACCCCGCTTTCACCAACAAGGCGTCGCCATGACCGTGATAACAGCCCTCGAACTTGATGATCTTTGCGCGACCGGTGAATCCGCGCGCAAGTCTGATCGCGCTCATGGTCGCCTCGGTGCCGGAACTCACCAGGCGAACTTGTTCGAGCGATGGCAACAGGGCGCACAGCCGCTCCGCCATTTCCAGTTCAAGTTCGGTCGGTGCGCCAAATGAAAGCCCCTTGACCGCGCGCTCCTGCACTGCCCGCACCACCTCCGGATGCGCGTGTCCGAGCACGGCGGGGCCCCAGGAGCCAACGTAATCGATGTAGCGATTGCCATCCGCATCCCATAGGTATGCGCCATTCGCCTCGCGAATGAAGATCGGCGTTCCACCCACCGACTGAAACGCGCGCACCGGCGAATTGACGCCGCCCGGAATGACGCGGCGCGAACGCTCAAACAAGTCTTTACTTTTTTCAAACATGACGGTCAAAAATTGATGTTAAACCTCGGGCGCGGGCACGGATTTCATCGCCTTCGCCGCAAAATAGCGAGGAAATGACGGCGATTGCATCGACGCCCGCTTCGACCAATTGTGGCGCATTTTCGATCGTGATGCCGCCAATCGCCACGACCGGCTGCGTAAACGCCTGCTTGGCCTCGGCAATTAAGGACAATTCCGCGCGCACCGCGAGAGGCTTGGTCGCGGACGAAAAGAACGCGCCAAAGGCAACGTAGTCGGCCCCGGCTGCGATGGCCGATCGCGCCAATTCCATCTGGCCATAGCATGAAACGCCGATCAGGAATGCGGTGCCGGCGGCCAGGAACCCGGCCGCATTCTGCCGAATCGCCGAAAAATCCTCTGTATTCATGTGCATCGGCAAATCGTCTCGTCCTAAATGAACCCCGTCCGCCCGAACCATAATGGCGAGATCAACATCGTCGTTGACGATCAGGCACGCACCGGCGGCAGTAGTGAGTCCGCGCAACGCACGCGCTTGTTCGCGCGCCAATTCAAAGTCGGCGGCTTTGTTGCGGTATTGAAGGAGGCGCACGCCTCCCGCCAAGGCTTGCCCGACCTGCGCGCAAAGCACCGTTGTGTTCAACTCGTCTGGCGTGATTGCGTACACGCCACGGATGGGCGTCGTCGCGTGGCTCAGCCGCATCGGTTCGATGGGCTCAATGTCTTGCACCGCTATCCGGAATTTCCGGCGCCGGGTTGGCGGCAATAATTTCGCCCGCATCTTCGCGCGCCCAGAACAGGCGATCCGGGATGAATTGCCCCATCCCTGGACGATAGCCAAATTTCAATGTCTGCCAGGTATATTCCTGCGCTTCGCGCACCGCTTCGGAAATATCCAGCCCGCGCGCGACGGTAGCGGCCAACGCGGAAGCAAGCGTGCAACCCGAGCCATGAAAACTGCCGGGCAGGCGCTGCCAATTGTCGCTGCGCAGCAATCCTTTATCAAAATAAAGTGAGTTGATCACGTCCGGGGTGGCCTCATGCGTGCCGGTCACCAATACAAACTCGGCACCCATTTCGATGAGGCGCAGCGCCAATTTTTCGATGCGCCCTTCGTCATCGTCGTCCTCGAGCGCGAGTCGCCTCAATTCGGGCGTGTTGGGCGTGATGATGGTGCATTGCGGGATGAGCATTTCACGAATCGCAGAAAGGGTTTCTTCACTCGCGAATTCATCGCCGCGGCCGGAGGCAAGCACCGGATCTAACACCAGCGGAATTTCCGGATAGTCGGCAACGATTTCGGCGACAGCCGCGACGTTTTCCGCGCTACCCAGCACACCGATTTTGAACGCGGCGACGGGAATGTCCTCGAGAATCGCGCGCGCCTGATCGGTCACCCAGTCGGCGTCGATCGGCATCACGCCTTCAACGCCGGAACTGTCTTGCACGGTAATGGCGGTAACAACCGACAAAGGGTGGCAACCCATGCTGGCCAGTGTCAGCACGTCCGCCTGGATGCCGGCGCCGCCTGAGGGATCCGTCGCGGCGAAAATGAGCACGGCGGGAGGCGCTTTACGAATGTCGGGCATGCTTTGTCGGGTGAACTATCGCGGAAATTTCCGGGGTTGGCGAATTTGAATGACAACGGATATGATTCGTGCCCCTGTCGTCGATTTATGGAAATTCGATCATGTGTTGTCATTGTATTACTGAAAGGCCGCAATGACTGCGGCAACCCAATACCGAACATGGATGTGCCTCGTCTGCGGCCTCATTTACGAGGAAGCGAAGGGCTGGCCCGACGATGGCATCCCGCCGGGAACCCTGTGGGAGAACGTGCCGATCAGTTGGAGCTGTCCGGAATGCGGCGCACGCAAAGAAGACTTTGAGCTGGTTGAAATTTGACGTGGATCACCGCCGCGTTTCAAGCCGGATGCACAGAAATACTTTCGCTTGCGTCAACTCAAGGATAATTGCGTAATAATCAAGTACGGGTTTGCGCGTAACGCAATGCCTGATTCGCCCGCATTGGGTATTGCAGACGGGAACATCGATAAGCAGGTACGATGACGCATTACATGAACATCAGGCTCTGCGGCAAGCTCGGAGCCATTGAGGAGCCGGGACGTGGCGGACGTTAAACCCCTGTCGGGCGTGAGAGTGATGGTGATCGACGATTCCAATACGATTCGGCGATCGGCGGAGATATTTTTGATGCAGGCGGGATGTCACGTCATCCTTGCGGAAAACGGATTCGACGCGCTGGCAAAAATCGCCGATCACCAGCCCGACCTGATTTTTGTCGACATCATGATGCCGCGCCTGGATGGCTACCAGACCTGCGCGCTGATCAAGAAAAACGCCAAGCACAAAGCCACACCGGTGATCATGCTTTCCTCGAAAGACAGTTTGTTCGACCGCGCGCGCGGTCGCATGGTGGGGTCGGATGAATACCTGACCAAGCCATTCTCGAAAGAGAGTTTGTTGCGAACCGTTGAGACACATCGCGGCACGCGGCAGAGCGCCGCACCGCAAGCCAACGCGGTGTAGCGCCGCCACAATTTTTTATCCTTAGACCCTGCTGAATTCAGCCTTACTGCAACCGATCGGAGCACGAACATGGCCATCAAGAAAATCCTCATCGTCGATGATTCCCCCACCGAACGCGCGTTCCTCGAGGGGCTGTTGACGAAATCCGGATATACCGTTGCATTGGCGGTCAGCGGCGAGGACGGCGTC
>JANPBQ010000170.1:0-2705 GCA_031430555.1 Betaproteobacteria bacterium | reverse complement strand
GGCGTTTGGCCTTCACGCACAGCCCTGGCCCGCAAAGCCGGTCACATTGCTGGTGCCGTTTCCACCGGGCGGTTCCACCGACATGATCGCGCGCACGCTCGCGCCGAAACTTCAGGAAAAACTCGGCGGAAGTTTCATCATTGACAACAAGGCGGGCGCGGGGGGAACCATCGGCGCGTTGGCGGCGACCAAGGCACCCGCCGATGGCTACACCATTTTTGTGACCTCGCTGGGGCCGTTGGTGATTGGGCCGCACTTGATGAAGTCGGCTGGGTACGATGCCCTGAAGGATTTTGATTACATCACCGTGGCGGTTCAGGCACCCAATGTACTTGCCGTACCGGCCGCATCGCCACCGAAAAACGTCGCCGATGTTCTCGCGTATTTGAAGGCCAATCCGGGAAAAATGTCGTTTGCATCTTCCGGCAATGGATCAAGCGATCACCTGACCGCTGAATTGTTTTGGCAGACGTCAGGAACCCGCGGGCTGCATATCCCCTACAAAGGCGGCGCGCCCGCGATGACCGATTTACTCGGCGGGCAAGTCGATGCGACATTTATGAACATCAACACCGGCCTCGCGAATATCAAAGCCGGAAAGCTGCGCGCGCTGGCGATCACCAGCAACAAACGCTCGCCGTTGCTGCCCGATGTGCCGACCCTGGATGAACTCGGTATCAAGGGGGTTGACGTCTATTCATGGCAAGCCTTCGCCGCACCCAAGGGTCTTCCCGCCGACATCAAAACCAGGTTACATGCGGCGCTGGTGGCGGGTCTCAACGATCCGCAGGTAAAGACGAAATTGCTCGATTTGGGATTTGAGATCGTCGCCAATACGCCGGAGCAATTCACGGCCTTTCAAGCGGCTGAATTCGCGCGCTGGAAAAAGGTGATTGAAGTCGGAAAAATCACCGCCGAGTGAGTGAATTGACTTCTGGAAGTACACCGCGAATCACGGCGCTGCGGATCATTCCCGTCGCCGGCCGCGACAGCATGCTGCTGAATCTCAGCGGCGCGCATGGGCCGTTCTTTACCCGCAATCTATTGATCCTCACCGATAGTGCGGGAAATACCGGCGTGGGCGAAGTGCCGGGCGGCGAGAAGATTCGCCGGACGCTGGAAGATTCGCGGCCCATGGTGGTCGGCCAGACGATTGGCGCACGGCTTGCGGTGTTGCGGTCGGTGCAAGATCAGTTTATGGATCGCGACGCGGGCGGACGCGGGCAACAAACGTACGATTTGCGAACCACCATTCATGCCGTCACGGCGATCGAATGCGCGATGCTCGATCTGCTCGGCCAACATCTTGGCGTGCCCGTCGCCGCACTTCTCGGTGAGGGGCAGCAACGCGATTCGGTGGAAATGCTCGGCTACCTTTTTTATATTGGTGACCGCAAGAAAACCGCACTTGATTACATCAGCGAACCCGATGCCGATAGTGCGTGGAGCGGTCTGCGTCACGAGCCTGCCATGGACGCCGACGCCATCGTGCGACTCGCCGAAGCGGCGCGCGAGCGCTACGGTTTCAATGATTTCAAACTCAAAGGCGGCGTGCTGCGTGGCGAAGAAGAAATCGACGCCGTCACCGCACTTCACGAACGCTTTCCCGACGCGCGCGTGACGCTCGACCCCAACGGCGGCTGGCTGCTGAAAGACGCGACACGCCTCATGCGCAATATGCACGGCGTTGTCGCGTACGCCGAAGACCCGTGCGGCGCGGAAGACGGATTTTCCGGTCGCGAAGTGATGGCCGAATTCCGCCGCGCAACCGGATTGCCGACGGCAACCAACATGATCGCCACCGACTGGCGGCAACTGACTCATGCGCTGTCATTGCAGTCGGTCGATATTCCGCTGGCCGATCCGCATTTCTGGACCATGGCCGGCTCGGTGCGCGTGGCGCAAACCTGCCGCGATTGGGGATTGACGTGGGGATCGCATTCCAACAATCACTTCGACGTCTCGCTCGCGATGTTCACTCACGTGGGTGCCGCGGCACCCGGGCGTGTCACCGCCATCGATACGCACTGGATTTGGCAGGATGGACAGCGCCTCACCAAAAACCCCCTGCAAATCATCAACGGCCATGTGCAAGTGCCGGCCGCGCCCGGGCTCGGTGTCGAGCTTGATATGGATGAAGTGACCCAGGCAAACTTGTTGTACCAGCAACACGGCCTTGGCGCGCGCGACGATGCGGCTGCTATGCAATATCTGATTCCCGGCTGGACCTTCAATCCCAAACGACCGGCGCTGGTGCGCTGATCGCAAACACAGGAGCAAACATGAGAGAAAACCGTCTTCGCACCATCTGGAAGTCCGGTGGCGCGGTGGTCAATGGGTGGCTGGGTATTGCCAACAGCTTTTCGGCAGAAACCATGGCGCACCAGGGCTGGGATTCGCTGGTGATCGATCTGCAGCATGGTGTGATCGACTATTCAGGGATGGTGCCGATGTTGCAGGCGATCTCGACGACAAACGTGGTGCCCATCGTACGCGTGCCGTGGCTGGAGCCCGGTATCCTCATGAAAGCACTCGACGCCGGGGCCTATGCGGTGATCTGCCCGATGGTGAATTCGCGCGAGGATGCCGAAAAACTGGTGGCCTACACGCACTATGCGCCGCAGGGCACGCGCAGCTTCGGCCCGATTCGCGCGCTGCTGTATGGCGGTGCGGATTATCCGAAATACGCGAATGAAACGATTGTC
>JANPBQ010000169.1:0-2674 GCA_031430555.1 Betaproteobacteria bacterium | reverse complement strand
CTACAAGGTCTTCGGGCCGCACTACGCGGTGATGTGGGTGCAGCGCGACCTGCTGCTCTCGCTGCCCAGCCTGAACCACTACTTCATCGGCAAGGACGTGCTGCCCTACAAGCTGCAGCCGGGCACCGTCAACTCCTCGCTGAGCTACGGCTCCATCGGCATCCATGCTTACCTGTGCCACACCGGCCCCGCGCTGGGCGTGCACGCCACGCCACGCCAGCGCATGCAGGCTGCCTTCGACGCCTTCGAGCAGCACGAGAACGCCCTTGCCGAGCGCCTGCTGCAGTGGCTGCGCACGAAGAAGAACGTGCGCATCATCGGCCGGCCCGCGGCCGATGACGACCGGCGTGTGCCCACCATCAGCTTTGTTGTGGCCGGCATGCCGTCGCAGGCCATCGTGCACCAGATGGACCAGCACGGCATCGGCATCCGCTTCGGTGATTTCTACGCCAAGCGCCTGATCGAAGCGCTGGGCCTGCAGGCTCAGGGCGGCGTCGTGCGCGTGTCGATGGCGCACTACAACACGATTGATGAAATTGATCGATTGATCGAACATCTCTCCGAGGTGATTTGATGCGCGAAAATTTCTTCTATGGATGCCACGACGAAAACCAACTGTAGCGATTCTGATCAATGAACAAACGACAATTGCACGTTGCAGGCAATATTGCGGTACTCGTTTTCAGTGCAATCGCGTTGCTGCACGGATGCGGTGGTGGCGGCGGAAGCGCACCGACCGCAATGGTTCCCCCGCCAGATCCGCCGCCGGTTCAACCCGCCATCGGGCCCGCGTGGATGACCTTCGGCGGCGACGCACAACACTCCGCAATCGGCGGCGTGGCCACTCAGCCGATGAATCGCATCGTTTGGCGAACACCGGTGGATCAGGTGCCGCAATATAGCGGGACGCGGCTGCTGATTCACTATGGCTCGCCGGTGATCAGCGCCCGAAATACGGTGATAGTGCCAGTGAAAACGACGGCTACCGGTGGCTTTCGCATCGAGGCGCGCGCCGGCGCCAATGGCGCGTTGCTTTGGTCGGAATCGACCGACTACCGACTGCCGACAGGAAATTTCTGGACGCCGAGCTACAACCTCACCTTGACCGGCACGAACCGCGTTTACGCGCCCGGCGCCGGCGGCAAACTGTACTTTCGCGACAATGTGGACGCATCAACCGGCGCCATGCAGACTGCAGTTTTTTTCGGCAACACCGCTTACACTGCGGCCGCTTCAACCTTCGATGCCAATGTCATCATCAACACGCCATTGACCAGCGATCCAGCGGGCAATATTTATTTCGGCTTTATCGTGAACGGCGCGAATCCTGCCGGCCTCGTCAGTGGTATCGCCCGCGTCGCCGCGAACGGCAGCGGGACTTGGGTAGGCGCGTCGGCCGCGGCAAACAGCACCACGATTGACAGTGTCGCGATGAATAGCGCGCCCGCTTTGTCGCCGGACTTGCGCACCGTTTACGTCGCGGTCAGCGGCGGCGCCGCTACCGGGCGGGCAAGTGGATTCCTGCTCGCACTCGACAGTGCGACGCTGGCGACTCGCACCAAAATCGCGCTCAACGATCCCGTCACCGGCGCACCGGCGTGGATCAATGAAAGCAGTACCGCCTCGCCGATGGTCGGGCCGGATGGCGACGTCTATTTTGGCGTGCTGGAGTCGAATGTGCCGGCGCACAATTTTCGCGGCTGGCTGCTGCATTTCAATGCGGCACTCACCGAGGTCAAGACGCCCGGTTCATTCGGTTGGGACGACACACCTTCGTTGGTTCCCAACACGATGCTGCCCTCTTACACGGGCGGCTCGGCGTATTTGTTGATGACCAAATACAATAATTACGGTGGCGCAGGTACGGGCGACGGCAGGAACCGCATCGCCATCATCGACCCGAATCAAAGTCAGGCGGATAGCATTTCCGGTAATCCAGTGATGAAGGAAATCCTCACCATCCTCGGCCCGACGCCCGATGCGAGCTACGCCGGCGGCTTCACTGAATGGTGTATCAACACGGCGGCGGTCGATCCCCTTACGCGCTCCGTTCTCGCCAACAGTGAAGATGGTTACTTGTACCGCTGGGATCTTGTCGGCAATCGTTTCAGCGAACGCATTCAACTCACCAGCGGTCTCGCCGAATCCTATACGCCGACGGCGATCGGACCCGACGGTGCGGTATATGCGATCAACAATGCCGTGTTGTTCTCCGTGGGTCGCTGAGCGAATGTCCGAGGCGACGAACATTTGGATCGCATTCTTTCGCGGCATCAACGTTGGGGGCAACCAAATTTTGCCGATGAAATCATTGGCCTCGCTTATCGAGGGTGTCGGCGCAAATGGCGTGAAGACTTATATCCAGAGCGGCAATGCCGTATTTGCGCACGCTGAGCGTGACGCGTCGACACTCGCGAAACGCATCGAAGCCGCGGTGTTAAAGGCACACGGTTTCACACCGAACGTGTTGTTGTTGACCTTGAAAGAACTGACAAGTGCGGCAAACGCAAATCCGTTTCCGCACGCGGCGACCGCGCCGACGTCACTGCACCTCGCGTTTCTCGCGAGTGTTCCCGCCAAGGCCAATTGGGAAGGCTTGAACGCGATCAAACTCGCCAATGAGGCTTACCAGGTGAAAGGAAAAGTGTTTTACCTCCATGCTCCCGACGGCATC
>JANPBQ010000168.1:0-2732 GCA_031430555.1 Betaproteobacteria bacterium | reverse complement strand
GCGATTCCCATCCTGGCCGCACGCAAGGACGATGGGTATCGCTGCGCTCCACCCATCCTACAACCCGCTTTCCGGGGCGTCTGGGGCTTAACCGAGTGCCATGACGGGGAGACACCTTATGTAAGTGCCATTCGACCCCGGCCCCTTTTATTCTGCTTTCTGCTAGCGCAACTCAACCGCAATTTTGCGGATGGCGAGTTGAAACGCGCCGGCTTGCTGATCTGAAATCATGAGGCCGACTTGATCGACCAGCGCCGCATTGAGTGGCGGCGCATCCACCACGCGGCGCCCGCGAAATGTGGGCTCGAACGAGCTGACCGGAATCGCAACGGTCGTCCACGCATTCGCGACAGTCGGAAACGTTGCCTGATAGCTCACGCGACTGAATTGACCAGACATACGCAGATTGAGCTTATAGCGCTTGCCGTCTCCGCGCACCTCAACGACGTAGTGAGTAAGTTTTTCGAGCGGCGAAAGTGGTGGCAGCGGCGGCGCGTCAGCACGCACCGATGCAAAGCCGCCGTTCTGCTCTAGCGACATCACCCCATCGAACACCGCGTGCCCGATCGGATCAAATCGAAGACGGCTGCGCGAAACGCCGCCCATCACGCGGTCATTCGTCGCAGACCATTTGGCTACGACACTACCGTCTGTGAAGCTAAAAAGTGAGTGAATGTTCGGCGTGGTTTGCACAGTCGTTGGCGCAGCACTGGCGGACGCAGGCGCGAGTAAGGTGATAGCCACAGTGGCACAAGACGCGACCACTGCGAGCCGGAAAACAGAAGACATTAAGTTTGATCGGAGGTAATCATGCATAGCGCAGTCTAATCGAAAATTTATACCGATCATCCTGGCGCGGCCGCACACTGTCATCAATTCAGCGTGTGTGCATCTACTGTGTCAATCGGACAAGGAGTAACCGAACGGGGTCAGCGTTAATGGTTTTAGGAAATAGATGACGCTGAGCCCCTTTAAATGCACATTTACCTTAACTCAATTCGCGCTGATGACGGATCGCGAGAATGAATACCCGATCGGTCTCGGCGTCGAAACGATACAGCGCAACATAGCCCGATCGACCCCGCGATATCACCAATTCCCGCAGACCGCTTTCCGCAATGCGCCCCACCAGGGGATGGCCGGCCAGCATTGCAATGGCCTCCGTGAGAATGCGGCCCGTTTCAACCGCCGCGTTCGGATCGGTTGCCGTTAAGAATTCAGCGAGTCGCTCAATATCCGCCAGCGCTCCCGGCGAATAAAAGACGATTGTCACTGCGGGCTACCGGGGCGACTTCGGCGTTGGAAGAACCTTGGCACGCGGCCGGCTGGCCTTCTTGCCGGCGAGTTTGTCGCTGAAGTAGCGATGCACCGCATCCATCGAATATGCCTCGCCATAGCGGGCGACTTCCTGTTCTGCTTTCAGTGCCGACTGGACGAATTCGCTGCGCATCTCCGCGCGGCGCGTCTCGGCCTCAAGCGCCTCGATCATGAAGGCGTGCGCCGACTTTCCGGATTGCTCAGCCGCATCGGCGATGCGCGCTTTGAGCGCATCGGGAATTTTCAGGGAGGTTGTGGACATGCCGGGTACCTAATAGAAAAATGCAGGAAGTGATTGTTGGTGTCACCACGGTAACACCCGATGGATCAGCATGTCAATCGGTCGAAATCACTGCGCGAGTTCAATGCACTTGGTGTCTGACTCCCTTTATTCCGTATTCCGATTGAGAAAATAGGTCGAACCCGGCCCCCTTAATTCGGGCCCATTCTGTACAAGGGCATAAGGGGCAGGAAAAAAAGCGCCAACGTTATTTGTTCTGTAAGCACAACACACTGCACCCAATTACTTCATGCGCCCTTAAAACCCCATGCGCTTACCTTCGCCCGTGCCCTCGATCGCGCTTTCGACCGCCTTACCCGCCTGATCAAATGAATCCCAGCGAATGATCGACTTGAATGACTTGCCGTCTGCGGAAAGTGTGATCTTTTCCGAGAGGATGCCGTGGCCGTCGGGCAACCAGCCGCCGCCCTTAGCTATTTCCTCCAGCGGCTTTTCGGACTTGGTCAGCCACACTTCGTAGCGCGCTTCAAACTGCCGCGCCCAGGTCTTGCGCCACACGCCATAGTCGGGTGGCCCGGGCGGCGAGCCATCGTAGTTGGACGATTCGGTCATGGTGCCGCCTTGATTGAACGCATACATGAACTGGAGGCCCTTCCAGTCCGCCAACATGCCGCTCTTGAATTGCACCTTCGCCTTCCACGCGCCGGCCAGATCAATTTTTGCGGCGGAACTTTGCGTGCGCGATGGCGGCGCCTCGCTCCAACTTGCCGTCGGCAGCAGGACCACTATGGCCAACAGGAATGCCATGGTGCGTTTCATTGTGGTTCTCCCATTTTTGATCTTGAAAACATGCTTGTGAGGGATGTTGCTCTCTAAATACAAGTGGTGCAAGCCATCTACCGACCGCCATTCTGTATATCGAGCCGGGCCCCCTAAATTGTTTTGGCAAATTCAGCTATGCGCATGGATGCCTCGGTAAGAAATCGTGTCTGACCCGAATGGCACTCGGTTAAGCCCCAGACGCCCCGGAAAGCGGGTTGTAGGATGGGTGGAGCGCAGCGATACCCAATTTACAAGCGTGCCGCCAATATGTGTATCTCTGGGGTCCACCCATAAAAACGCAAAGAAGGGGGGGGATAACCGAGTTGCATGAGTGTCTTACCCCAATTGTAAA
>JANPBQ010000167.1:0-27940 GCA_031430555.1 Betaproteobacteria bacterium | reverse complement strand
AACCGGATGCCGTCACCGATACCGCACGCAGCGCGCCGCTATCCACATGCCCGGCGATCTTCGCCAAATCGACATGGTTTTCAATCAGCTTGGTCAACGGAGAATTGTCGAACAGCGAGACGCGGTGATTCTTGGTCAACGCGCCGAACAGGAACGCGGACAGCCATTTGAGACTATTGCGCGCGACACCCGGAAAATCGGTGCGATAGACCTGATCCGGCGTGAACTGGGTCCAGACTTTAATCAGTGTCTCGACGCCCAGCGCGAAGTTATCGGCGTGGACCGAAAGTACGGCGGCGTTGATGGCCCCTGCCGAGGTGCCGGTGATGATGGGAAAAGGATTCTCGGTTGGGTGACCAAGAATTTCCGAGAGCGCCTTAAGTACACCCACTTGGTAAGCCGCGCGTGCGCCGCCGCCTTGCAATACCAGCGCGATACCGGGATGGCGCTCGTTGCGGTCGGTGCGAATCGGCGTCGCGGCAGGAGACATGATTGATGCGTACCTGGGCGTCCGCCGCAATACGCGTCAGCGTTGCTGCTGATGTCCAGCTTCGGGCAGGCGGATGACATTGCCGTCTTCCTGCCTCGCGATTTGCCGACCCAACAGCGTGTAAACCTGCATCGGACCTTTACCCTTCACCTGGATTTGCTGAACCTGATCGAAACGGTAACGATTGTGCAGGCGACGGAAAGTGACAATATCGACCTGCGAATGACCCGGTTGCGCTTCGGAGGTCATGCGGCTCGCGATATTGACGGTGTCGCCCCAGAGATCGTAGCTGAACTTGCGTCGGCCAATCACGCCCGCCACTACCGGCCCGGTCGCAATACCGACGCGCAGACGCAATTTTTCGCCATTTGCGGCCGTGTATTTGGACACGAAATCCTGCATCTCGATAGCCATGTCGGCCATCGCGTCCACATACTGATCCGCCCCGCTGCGCAATCCGCCGGCCGCCATATAGGCGTCGCCGATGGTCTTGATTTTCTCGATACCGTGTTTTTCTGCAAGCATGTCGAACTCGGAAAAAATATTGTTCAGTAGTTGCACCGTTTCGTTCGGCGACATTTCTTCGGACATTTGGGTGAAATTCACAATATCGGCGAACATCACCGTCACGTCGGCATGGCCGTCGGCGATGTTGGTTTCCTGGCGCTTCAAGCGGTCGGCGATCGGCTGCGGCAGAATATTGAGCAGCAGCCGCTCCGACAAATCCTTCTCGATCGTCACCGCCGTGGTTTGCGCATCGACCGCCTCGCGAAGCTTGGTCTTTTCGCGCGAAAAATACCAGAGCAGGACATACACCATCGCCGAAATCGACACGAAATTCAGCACAAAGAAGATCGCCACCGTTTTCTGATCAAGCTGCTTCGTGTCCCATTGCAGCGCGTAATCGAAATAACCGGACATCGCCGTCATGAAGATGTAGGCGATGAACCAGGGCATCGATTCGCGGGTACCGAGAATCACGATCGCGCCAACCGGTGCCAGCAGTGCCCAGAGCGAGACGCCGCTCGCGTTGACGAAGTTGCCGATCGACCACTGCATGATGAACGGTGTAAACAAAAACATCGTCAATTGCGTGATGCAAAAGGAGCCGAGCCGGCGGGTCTTCATGAAGAAAAACATGTTGCCGGCCGACAGGAACAGGAACGCCAGCGGAATCGAGGTCGAGAAGCGCAGCCCGAGACTCCAGTAAATCGACAGCCACAGTACCGAGGCCAACGCCATCAGCGCCGTTGAAAACATAAGCATGTCGCCGGATAACTTTTCCTCGGGCGAGACCGTCACCGCTGCGCTCGATATCAATGACTCGAGTCCGGAATTTGCAGCGGAAATTGTCGGATTGTCCTTTGCGATCATGCTCTTTTGGGTGGCGGTAGGGTTACGCAATCGGAGGCACTCAAATATCGGTCCAACTGGCGGTCTTCAACTCCAAAACGTCGCCCAGCCGGCACGCAAATTCACCCACAAATCCGCTGCAAATCCGTGGTTTTCATCCGCGCCGACCGACCAAATCATTATGACACATCTGTTTTTCACGGCGCTTCGTTTCACACCCGCAGAGAGCGAATTTCGCGGCCATTGCGATAAAATAGTCGATTGAAATCGATATTTCCGGAGATATTCCATGTCAATGTCGGATCGTGACGGTCTCATCTGGTACGACGGCAAGCTCGTGCAATGGCGCGATGCGACCACCCATGTCCTCACCCATTCCTTGCATTATGGCCTCGCGGTCTTCGAGGGCGTACGCGCATATCAGACCGACCCCTCCTCCAAGCTCGGCACCGCTATTTTTCGCCTGAAGGAACACACCCAGCGGCTGTTCAATTCCGCCAAAATTTACCAGATGGCGATGCCTTACAGCCAGGAAGACATTATCGAAGCGCAGCGCGAAGTGGTGCGGGTCAACAATCTCGAAAGCTGCTACCTGCGTCCGCTTGCGTTTTACGGCTCGGAGAAGATGGGCGTCTCGCCAAAAGGTGCCAAGGTACATATCACTATCGCTGCGTGGCCGTGGGGTGCGTATCTGGGCGAAGACGGGTTGAAGAAGGGTATCCGCGTCAAGACCTCTTCGTTTGCGCGTCACCATGTCAACGTCACGATGGCGCGCGCCAAAGTCTCCTCCACCTACGCCAATTCGATCCTCGCCAACAACGAGGCCACCGATCACGGCTACGATGAGGCGTTGCTGCTGGACACGGAAGGCTATGTGGCCGAAGGTGCCGGCGAAAACTTGTTCATCATCCGCGACGGCAAGATCGCCACGCCGGAATTGACCTCCGCGCTTGATGGTATTACTTGGCGTTCGATCCAGATTGTTTGCGCTGATCTCGGCATCCCGGTGGAAGCACGCAAACTCACCCGCGACGACGTGTACATCGCCGACGAAGCATTTTTTACCGGCACTGCCGCCGAGGTGACGCCGATCCGCGAACTCGACGGTCGCATCATCGGCGCGGGTTCGCGCGGCCCGATCACCGAGCGCATCCAGGCGGCCTTCTTTGACATCGTCAATGGTCGCAACCCGAAATATCATCACTGGCTGACACCGGTCAAATAACGGAATGACGACATGAACACGGCAGGCTCGACACGCGGCGAATTGACCTCGCGCGAAATTGAAGTGACTGCGGCGGATTTGCCGCTGCATTGCCCGATGCCCTCGATGAAACTGTGGGACGCCCATCCACGCGTGTTCATCGATGTCGCCGAAACGGGCGAGGCGAAATGCCCGTACTGCGGCACCGTCTATAAACTTACCGGGCCCGTGAAATCACATCACTAGCCGCAGTGTGCCGCTGATGCGAATCCTCGTCATCGCCCCTTCGTGGATCGGCGACGCCGTGCTCTCGCAGCCGTTGCTGATGCGCTTGCGTGCGGCGAATCCCGACACCGTCATCGATGTACTGGCTCCCGATTGGGTGATGCCGGTCTATCAACGCATGCCGGAAGTCGCGCAGGTACTCGAGAACCCGTTCACGCATGGCGCATTGCAATTGGGTGCACGCCGAACCCTTGGCCAAGCATTGCGGCGCGGCGGCTATCAGCGCGTGTACGTGCTGCCGAATACGTTTAAATCCGGACTCATTGCGTGGTTCGCCGATATTCCCGAGCGCATCGGCTTTCGCGGAGAAATGCGCGGCTGGCTCTTGAACGATTGCCGCGATCTCGATGAGGACGCCTTGCCCACCATGGCCGAACGCTTCGCGTCACTCGCGGATGCGGCGGGCAAAGCGCCTGAATTGCCATTGCCAAACCCGCAATTGAAGGTCGATGCGGCGGCGCGCGAGGCGGCACTTACGCGCCTGAGGCTCACGAACGACAAACCCATCGCGGCATTTTGCCCCGGCGCGGAATATGGCCCGGCGAAGCGCTGGCCCACCGCGCACTTCGCCGAATTGGCGAAGCAACTCACCGCGAAGGGGCAGCAGATCTGGTTATTCGGCGGCAAAGGCGACAAGGCGATTTGCAACGAAATCAACAAACTTTCGGGCGGCGTCTGCACGGTGCTGGCGGGTGAGACACGCCTCGATGAAGCCATCGACCTGCTGAGTCTCGCCAAGCAAGTGGTGACGAACGATTCCGGACTGATGCATATTGCTTGCGCGATCGGCGTGCCGGTGGCCGCCTTGTACGGCTCATCCTCGCCCGCGTTCACGCCGCCGCTGTCCGCACGTGCGCGCGTCATCACGCTCAAGGTCGAATGCAGCCCGTGCTTTGAGCGCGTCTGTCCGCTCGGACATTTCAAGTGCATGAATGATCTTGCGCCGCACATGGTCGCACAACAAATTTCAACGTGATTGGCGCATAATTTGTGCCGGTTTTTGTGAATTTCGGAGCCACAACATGAAACAAGTATTCGCAGCCCTGCTGGTCTCGGTGCTGGGTATCGGTGCCGCCCTCGCGTCAACGCCCGATCAAGACGCCTATGTCGACTCGGTCAAACAATGGCGCGACCGCGCCGAACAAGGATTGAAGCGCGACAACGGCTGGCTCACGCTGGCCGGCCGCTTTCAAATGAAACCGGGGGTGAACACCTTTGGCACCGGTGCCGACAACGACATCGTGTTTCCGTCCGAGCTAAAAGGCACCGGCCCTGCCCGTTTGGGCACGTTGCTCGTCGAGAAAGAAACGGGTCGCGTAACATTGAAGCTGGCCGATGGCGTCAGCATGGCGAGCGACGGCAAACCCTTCAGCGGCGAACGCGCGATGGGCGTCTCGACCGAAAAACGCGATTGGATAACAATGGGCCGCATCGCGATGCATATCATCCAGCGCGAGGATCGCTTTATTCTGCGTCTCGCCGACAATGAGTCACTGGTGCGCAAGAATTTTCCCGGGCGCCTCTGGTATGACATCAACACCAAATACAACGTCGACGCAACTTTCACCGCATATCCGCCCGGCCGGAAAATCGCGATCGTCAATGTGATCGACGAAGTGAGCGACGAGCCCTGCCCCGGCTATGTCGAATTCAAACTCAATGGCGTCAAACACAAACTCGATGTGGTGGGCGACGACGCCGACGGAATGTTTTTTGTCATCCGCGACGGCACCTCGGGCAAGACCACCTATCGGCCATCACGTTTCCTGTATGTGAAAAACAAACCGAAGCCGGGTGTGTCGTTCAAGCTCGATTTCAACCAGGCCTACAATCCGCCCTGCGCGTTTTCCGAATTCACGACCTGCCCGTTGCCGCCGGAGCAGAACATCATGAAGACGCCAATTGAAGCGGGTGAAAAGTATCGGAAAATCGGCTAGATTTTCCGCAGTGCGAGCCGATATTTGCGATCCACACAATGATGCCGCAGTTCAACGGTTCCGCAGTGCATTGCGTAGTCTGGGTGCGACTCTCGCGGAAAAGTATTGGGGCCTCGGCGTCAATCACTATCGTTTGAAAATCGGCGGCGAGACTTTGTCGATATTCAGCGATGCATGGTCGGTCGATATCGATGGGCCGGACCAATTGGTTCTGCGTGTGTTGCGGGAGTTTGAAAATACGCCCGCATGTCGTGACCCGGTGAAGGGATTAGCGTGACGGCTGAGGCCGGTTCGACTTCACATATTTCCCGTCGAACGAAGTCTTCCAGGTCTTGCCGCCATCCGCCGAGACGCGCCAATGCTGGCGAACCGAACCATCCGCATTCGGCGTCCAGCTGATTTCATTGATGGCGTTGCGATCCGGTTTTCCCGGCATGTCGCGATCCGATAGCGTCATGCTGCCGCCCTCGAACTTGCCGTCCATCATCAACAGATTGCCGGTTCCGTCGACCCAAGTTTGATGCCAGACTTTTCGGCGCGCATCGTAGGTGTTGAAACTTTCGCCGACAAAACCGCCGCGGCCTTTCCAGAATTCGTGCAGCACGCAGCCGTTGAGTTCCGGCTTGATCAGATTGGTGCCGGCGGGTTTGCCGTCGGGATTGGTCACGTCCCAGTCGCCAATCCAGAAATCGAATTGACGATTTTCGGCGGCGATGCAGGGTACCGGACGCGGTGCAGCGGGTGGAGGTGCCGTGGGTGCGGCAGCGGGCACCGATGGAGCGGGCGTTTGCGCGTTACCCGCCACGGCAAACAACATGGGAAGCACGCCAATCCGCGCCCATTTCAACACTTGTTTTATGTGAAGCATCGCCACTCCCGTCAACAACTTCAACCAAGAAGCGGTGAGCATACTCCTCACCGTGGCGACAGTTCGCGACAATTGGCTACGTCTGGTGAGTGGCTTTCGGCAAGCTCAGATCATCCGGCGTATCGATATCCGCAAGCACGCCGGAGTCCGCCACCGGCAAATAGACGACCCGTCGCGGGTCGGCGGCGGCAACCACGCCGCGTGCACCTTGATCGCCGCGCAACGCCAATAATTCATCGCGATAGTCCTTCGCGAAAGCAACCGGGTGACCGCGCGCGCCATTGAATGTCGGGATGACTATTCCCGCGCCGGATTCGAGCGTCTCGCACACGCGCGAGATGGTTTGCGGCGACACCTGCGGCATATCGCCAAGCGCGATCAGCCAGCCCGCCGCATCCATGCTTGCGCGAATGCCGGCTGCAATGCTCGATCCCATGCCGTTTTCAGTTTCTACATTCACGGTCACCTCGCTCCCGCATTGCTCCAACACCTTGATCAATGCCGCATCTTCACCGACGACGGCAATCACATTGCTTCGGCCCATTGCGTCAAACAAATTTTGCGTGGCGGCCTCGACAACACATCGCCCGTCGGGCAAACGTGCCAGCAGTTTTTGCGAACCAAAACGCCGCGCGAAACCAGCGGCCAGCAATATCGCTTTCATCCCGAAAAAGAATCAGGCGGCGCAGCTATCCGCGTTGGATGCGGCGCGCGCCAGCACCACACCATTGCGTGCCGCCACCAACTCCGCAAGTATCGCAATCGCAATCTCGGGTGGTGTGCGGCTGCCGATACCCAATCCAACGGGGCCATGTAGGCGCGCGACTTGCGCGTCGGTAAGATCAAACTCCCGCAGCCGAGCGCGTCGTTCCAACGATGTTTTCTTCGAACCGACCGCGCCGATGTAGAACGCAGGCGTTTTCAACGCTTCCATCAGCGCCATGTCGTCGAGTTTGGGATCGTGCGAAACGGTGATGATCACTGTATGCCCGTCGGGTTTGAACGCAAGCACCGCGTCGTCGGGCATGCCATCGACAAACACACTGCCGGGTACGCGCCAGGCGGTGTGATATTCCTCGCGCGGATCGCACACGAATACCTGAAAATCGAGCGTCGCGGCAAGCTCGGCGAGATAACGCGCGATCTCGGAGGCACCAATGATCAGCATGCGCCAGCGCGGCCCGTGGATACAGGTAAATTCGGCTTCGTCGCGCATGGTTTCATCGGTGGGTGAGGCAAGCCGATAGGTCCAGCCGCCATGCGAGAGATTGACCACTCGCGCGAACACTTCTCCCGCCAAAATTTTCGCGAACAATGTGTCCAAGCGCAGGACATCCAGCGCCGCTTCGATCACGACTTCAAGTTGCCCGCCGCACGGCAGCCCGAAGCGCCGCGCCTCTTCCGCGCTGACCCCGTAGCTTTGCAAAATGGGCGTTGCGCCGACGAATTCCTCGCGCCGCGCGACCAAATCATCCTCGATGCATCCCCCCGATACGGAGCCAACCACAATGCCGTCATCGCGCATCGCCATCAATGAACCCGGCGGGCGCGGGCTTGCACCGAAAGTCTGCGTGACGGTCACCAGCCAAAGCTTGCGTCCTTCGTCAAGCCACGTGCGCGAATGTTTGAGAACTTCCAGGTCGAGAGATTGCATATTTTCTATTTCAATGATGCGTCGATGCTCGAACTCGCGCGACTAGTTGATGACAACGGGATCGCGGACACCGTCCCATTGCTTCCTGATTTGCTCAATTTGAAATGCTCGTACACCGCATGCTGGTATTCATCAAAATAACTCGCCGTGAGGTTGTGGTGCGAGCCTCTTTCCGCGCGCAGGAATCGCTTCGGCGCTTCGGCAGCCGCGAACAATCTTTCGCCCATCGAGAACGGCACGATTTCATCATTCGTGCCGTGCGCAAACAGGATCGGCATGTTCACCCGCTTGACGCGCTCGATCGTGTCGAATCGCTGCGTGACCAGAAAACCGACCGGCAAGAATCCCCAGCGCGTCTCCTTGATCATGTCGGGAACCGAGGTGAACGCGCCTTCGAGTATCAAGCCAGAAGCATCGGACGCTTTCAGCGCCAGATGAGTGGCCATGGCACCGCCCAGCGAATGGCCAAAAATGAACCGCTTCGAACCCGGCGCGAGCCGCGCCAAGTGCGCCCACGCCGCCTCGACATCTTCATTGGCACTCGCCTCGCTCGGTGCCGCACCGTTGTGCGCGACGCTTTTACCGAAGCCGCGATAGTCGATCGCCAGCACCGAAAAACCCATCTTGTTCCAGCGCGGAATGCGCGTCACGCTGCCGGTCAGATTCCAGCGCGCGCCATGCAAGTAGAGCAACACCGGCGCATCGGGACTCTCCAGCGGCGACCACCATGCGTGCATTTTTTCACCGTTTTTCCCAACCGCAATCCATTGCTCCTGGAACTCGGCCGGCGGCCCCCGATAGCCGCGCCACTCGCCCTGCACCGGATTGAAAATCCATTCGCCTTGCTTGGTCTCAATGTACGCGCAACCGGCGATGAAAATCAGCACGCCGAATAAGGCGAACGTGCGCAGGACAGACGGGGAAAAGAGACGGCGGTTCATAGGGCGATAGTGTAATTCATGACCATTGGACTGCTCAATGCGCTAGGTCACAATGCGGCCTGATTTTTCCGACATGCAGGCTATTTCGAAACTTGAAACTCTACTACTGGCGCGGCGTTTCAGCCGCTTTTGCTCGGAAATGCGCGCCAAATGGCCTGCCCCGGACTCGATCCGGGGGCGATTTAGATGAATTGCAATCGCGCAAACCGCCACAAGGACTTGCGCCGATGTAGGGCCGCAGGGGTTGCATAGGGACGGAAACTGATTTTGATTGCGCAGGTATCCGGCTCAATTTATGGAGGACTACGTAACTTCAAGACAAATTCCGTCGTCCTCGCGGAGGCGGGGATCCAGTGACGTTGCAGCGAACGACGCTGGGGTGAAAGCATGCTTTCACCGTTCGCGGGAACGACGAACCCTTTGGAATCGCCGTAACATAGTTATGCAATTCTCAATAGTAAGTCGCCATTCATACGGCATCCGTCAACATCGACCGTTGGCGTCGCACGGTATCGCGCCGATGACGCTCGACGACTCACGATCGTCGCTGAAATATTGCGAATGCGCCTACACGTTTGGCACTTCAAGGCGCTTCTGAATCATGTGTTTGCTTTTTCAATTTGTACGTACTAATCTGAGACATGTTCTTCATCGCAGTGAAATTTGTTAACCACACCTCAGAAAATGACGGTTTATAAACCGTCATTTTTGAGGACGACATCAAAGTTAGCTTCTTCAGGCTATGCCTAGACGATCCAATTTATTCCAGCGCCTTGTGTTGCTCATAAATGGCAGCCTTGCCGGAAACGCGCGGGTCGTCGAATCGGCAATGGTCACTGACAAGATCACTGGCGAACCGCGCGAAGTTGATGTGCTGATAACGACCAACGCATCGGGCTATGAGGTGAAAATTGCCATCGAAGTCGTCGCACGCGGACGGAAAGCCGACACACCTTGGGTGGAGAGCATGCATTCAAAACATTCTTCTTTACCCACGGACAAACTGATTCTCGTCGCAGAAAAGGGTTTCACTTCCCCCGCACTCAAGAAAGCCACGTTCCACGGAATAGAAGCCGTCACAATTGAAACTGCACTGGCGGCAGACTGGAAACTTGCGACCGAGCTCACGGCAACGGGCTTCTTCGAGCTCACGTCCTTCAAGTATTCGTGCTCAGCAATCTACGAGTCCGACGGCGGAACCCGACAACAGATTGATGTTCCTTCCGGCTTGTGCATCACTAGCGAATCCACGCAGACTACGCTCGATGAATTTGTACGCTACGTGCTCAGCCTTCAAGAAACAAAAGATGCTCTCTATCCGCAAATCACGTCCATGAATGAGCGTCAATTCTGGTTCTCGTACTCCCAGCCAGGCGGCCTGTGGGATATGGAGATCGAAGGAACGAAAACACGCGTGATAGAGCTAAGGGTTGGGCTTGATGTCGAACACGCGAGGACACCTGTTGAGTATTCCACCGGCAAGTACCGGAACACGCCTTTCGTCTCAGGCGTTTCCACGTTGCATCCCAACGAGCTGCAATTTGTGCTGTTGAGAAAACCCGATGGTAATAGCGAAGGCGCGATTGTTGATGCGCTCGGAGTTAGAAAACTCACAGTTACTCGTGAACACTCAAATGAAATACGAAGCTAACCCGGCAGTCGAGCGGGACGCCAAAGAAGCGATTTCTCTCCGGGCATTCCGCCTCGCGCGGTGCCCCTCACTTCTACGTCGGGCGTCACGGATGTCTCCCGCATGAATCCAGTATTCGTCTTCGTCGACCTTTTAGAGGACTTTTTCTCGACGCCACCACTGTACTGGCGACGAGGAACCATATCGATCGCGGTGAACGATTTGGCGTCTTTCGCCCGCGAGAATGACTTCCCCGTCATTTGGGTGCGGCAAGAGTTCGAATCGGATCTCAGCGATGCATTTCAATCGATGCGCGAGACCGGTACAAAAATCACTATCCGGGGAACGACAGGCTGCGACGTCATCAAGGAGATCGAACGACGGCCGAGCGACGTCGAAGTCGTGAAGAAGCGCTATAGCGCCTTCTTTGGCACGCAGCTGGCCCAACTACTCGAGAGCGTACGTTGCAGCCATCTGATCATTGGCGGCGTCAATACACACGCGTGCGTGAGAGCTACTGCGGTCGACGCGTTTCAGCTGGACTACAACGTCATCCTCGCAATAGATTCCATTGCGTCGTATGACGACGAATATCATCGCGAGTCAATTAGGTACCTCGCGCAATCCATTGGCCAGCCCATGAACAACGGCGAGATCCGAGAGTGTCTGCGTGGTGCCTGACAATTCGTTCGAGCGGACCCGACGTGGCGACATGACTACGTGCTGTCCAACACGTTCGGGTTCGGTGGCACCAACTTTGCGCTGATTTTTGCGAGGAACCGATCATGACAAAACAACTTGGCGTGGCCTCCGATCACGCGGGCCTGGAGCTGAAGCGCGCCTTGGTGGCGGAGCTCGAGAAGCGGGGCGTCGTCGTGCGCGAGTTCGGCACCACCACGAGCGACTCGTGCGACTATCCCGACTTCGCGCACGCCGTGGGGCGTGCCATCGAGAGCGGCGAAGTCGAGCGCGCGATCTTGGTGTGCGGGACAGGCGTGGGGATGTCCATCGCGGCAAATCGGCACGCCGCAGTGCGCGCGGTGGTGTGCAGCAAGCCGTTGAGTGCGCGAATGTCTTGCCAGCACAACGACGCCAACGTGCTTTGTATCGGGGCGCGAGTCGTGGGCGCGGGCACGGCGATCGATATCGTGGACGCGTTCTTGGGGGGGACATTCGAAGGCGGGCGGCACGCAACGCGTGTTGCAAAGATCAATCCGGCATAACGCAGCATGCGTGTCCGGTTTTCAAGGTAGAGCGCCAGCCGTTCGCGCGGCGCCTTTAGTTCTATCCGCTTTGCTCCGGATGCCAGCGCGCATTTTCAAACGAAAGAGAGGCGCAATCTATTTCCGCACAGCTATCCCACCAAGTCTCTTGTCAGTGCGAACGAATTACTTACAGGGTGGCGACAAAATCTCAGAGGTAATGAAATGCACCTGCTCAATTTGCAGAAGGATCGGTGCGCTTTGGCACGGAACCGACGACCTCAATAGGGTACTTCTATTTACCTCAATTCTCTGTCTCCCCGGCGCAGGCCGGGGCCCAATTTTGTCAATGTGTCAATGGCTTACGAAAATTGGGTACCGGCCTTCGCCGGTACGACAGGGTAAATAGAAGTACCCAATACATGATGTCTAGCACTGGTGCGGCTTTTGAGGACTTTTCGTCTGGCTAACCGCGCCCATGCTCGTGTTTGGCTACCTTGTAAAATGAAATTATCAAATGCCACACTCGCAGACGGCGGAGACGTCCGATGGATCGCAGGATGAGTCCAATCGAAATTCAAGGTTGCCTGCAAAGAAACAAAAAGTTGTTTCTGAAAGTGGGGCGGAATAGTTCTCAATATTCATGAATGCGTCCAAACTGCTGATGGCCGATGAAGATGCATCGCCTTCATTCACGCTGAAGCACCGCAAAATCTCGCACAAAAACCATCAACGAGTTTTTCATTTTCAACCGCTCTCTCCCGTCCGGTGTCGCCACCCACCACGCGAATTGATCCCATGGCGAACTGCGCCGCGTCCGTTTGAACTTTTTGGAAAATCATGCCTAGACGTTTTCTGCGCTTACTGGCTCTCATACTGTTGGCGATTCCATCGCTGCCTGCGGGTGCCGAAAATCTCGTTACCGTCAAGAATTCGTCGCTGCCCGATTTCCCGGGGACGCCGGAATTCTTGTTTGTCGCCGCCGGCCAACCCGTCATCGTTCAGCAGAATCAGCTTTGGCGGCTGAACGACGCGCGCACCGAATGGATCGCATCGACATGGCAGCCGCCGGGGAAAATCTACGGCGCGATCGCCAATGGGCAGCGCCCGTATTTGTTGATTGAAACCAAACCGGGGCTGGGTATCGATCGGGTCGAGCCCTATCCGGATGCTGTTACCGCGACACCTGCGCCGGTGCGTCTGCCGTCCCTCGCAGTGCCGCTCGCGCGTGCGCACGGCGCGGTTCTTGGCGGCACGATATATCTCATCGGCACGGCGGTCGACGGAAAAAAATTCTGGGTGTCCATTGTTCCCAGCGCGCCAGCCCCCGTATGGAATCAACTTCCGCCCTGGCCTGACATGCCGGCAAGCGTCACCTCTCTGGTCGCGCAAGACGCCGCGATCTTGCTCACCGCGTCCGCATCAGAACAGGACATTAGCAAAGCCGATAGCAAGTTCAAAGGCGATCAATTCTGGAAGTGGGCGCCATCAACGGGCTGGAACCGATTGGCACCGTTACCGGGTGTGGTCGTCGAGGGTGCGGCGCGCGCGATCGGTCAAGCGCACTTGCTCTACCTCGTCCGCACGAATTCGGACAACGAATCATCGGGCGGCATGCGGCTGATCACCTATCACACCATCACCAACGCATTTTCCACACAAGGTGAAAAGATCATCGGCGACGCCCTGCGAGGCACGGGAATGGGCAACGGCATCGCGTGGGAAATGTCGGCGCAGTCACCACCGGGCACGGTAAGCCGCGCGACATTTAGTGTTGCCGAAATTGAAGAGGGCAAGCTGCTGCTGCGCCCACTCGACTGGGCGATGATCATCGTGTATCTGGTCGCCATCGCCGGCATCGGTGCCTACTGCTATTGGCGCGAAGAAAAGCAATCGACATCTGAATTTTTTGTCGGCAACCGGACGATTCCCTTTTGGGCGGCCGCCGTGAGTTTGTACGTGACGAGCACCAGTTCCATCGGCTATATCGCGACCACCGCGAAAGCGTTCGCGACGAATTGGCAATACCTCGTGGGCAATATCGTCGGCGTATTCGGCTTGTTTTTTGTCGCGATCTGGATTGTGCCGATGCTGCGGCGCCTGAGGCTCGTTTCTGTCTTCGACTATCTTGAGCAGCGCTTTCATCCTTCGGTGCGGATGATGGCGAGCGCCATGTGCATCGTGCTGCACTTGGGCGGGCGCATGAGCATCATTCTGTTTCTGCCTTCGCTCGCGATCGCCACCATCACCGGGTTCGACATGGTCTGGAGCATTCTCATCATGGGCCTCGTGACCATCGGCTATACCGCGCTCGGCGGCATGCGCGCGGTGATCTGGACCGATTTTCTGCAGTTGTTCGTCAAAGTCGGCGGCCTGATATTCGCGCTCTTTTTCATCTGGTACCAGCTCGATGGCAGCCTCGTCGACTTGTATACCGCCGCCGACGCGGCCGGCAAAGTGAAAATGCTCGACTGGAGTTTCGACATCACCAAGGCGACCGTCTGGGGATTCGTCTTTCTCGTCCTGATGGAAACCGTGCTGACGTTTCCAAAGGATCAAGTGTTGATGCAACGGGTATTCACTACCAAGTCCGACAAGGAAGCAGGGAAATCGGTATGGCTGTTCGCGGCGATCATCATTCCCGCCGCATGGTTGTTCTACCTGATCGGCACCGGCCTCTGGACGTTCTACCAAAGCCATCCCGAACGGATGAATCCGCTGTTGTCGGTCGATGCGACTTTTCCGCTTTTCATCGCGGCCGAATTGCCGGCGGGCGTCACCGGATTGATGATCGCCGGCATTTTTGCGGCATCGATGGCAACGTGTTCGAGCATCATGAACAGTGTGGCGACGATGGTGTCGGTGGACTTCTACGAGCGGCTCGCGAAAAATCCGACGCAGCGCGTGAGCATCCGCTTGGCGGAAATCGTCACCGTCATCGCCGGCATGATCGGCATCGGCCTGGCACTGTTGCTGAGCCGCTACAACATCGGCTCGTATCTGGATGTGGCGCTGGAGTTGTACGGGCTGCTCGGTGGCGGATTCGGTGGCGCGTACACGCTAGGTATGTTTACCCGCCGCGCCAACTGGCAGGGCGTGCTGATCGGCATGGTCGCGAGCATCGTGCTCACTTTCGCCGCATGGTGGATCAATCTGGTTCACCCGTTTATTTATCTCGGCCTCGCGATCCTCATTTCGATCGTGTTCG
The DNA here is from genome assembly GCA_031430555.1 of Betaproteobacteria bacterium. GTDB lineage: Bacteria > Pseudomonadota > Gammaproteobacteria > Burkholderiales > Usitatibacteraceae > UKL13-2. The sequence continues at coordinate 13,168 of JANPBQ010000167.1, read as the reverse complement.
GCTACATCGGCAGCCTGTTTTTTCCGGCACCTGCGCCGGAGTCGCTCGAGGGGTTGATCATTCAGCGATAGTGCGGCCTCCGTAGATTGGGCCCTCGTGTCGCGACGATCTCGATGACTTCGACCGTCAATTTTTCATAAATCGAGAAAGAAACAAAAAGTAACTTCTGAATATGGCTTTGACGGGTTTGTGTTTGTTGCAAAGACGCCCAGACTGTTGCGAATAACAAAAAAACGTCATACAGGCAGATTCGAGCTTTGAACTGCCTGACTTTCGCACCGTCACCACGCCAAACATAGGCGAGGGACGGATGAATTGACTAAAACCCCAACTCTCGGACGAGCCCATGAAAAAATTTCCTGAAATGAAAGGCACCGCCGCGGCGACACTGTCCGCGATTTTGTTTGCAACCATCGCCACCGGCGCGTACGCGCAGGATGCCGCGAAGGCCAAGGCCGAGGAAAACAAAGACGCACAAGTGGTGGAAACGATCACCGTCACGACCGGTTCGCGCGCCGCCAAGGCCGTCGACAAGATTCCCGGCGCGATCACGGTGATCTCAAAGGAAGAAATTGCCGAGACAACAAAGCTCACGCAGGACGCCACCGCGATTCTCGCCAGAACCATACCCGGCTACACCGAATCGACGCAGCAAATGTCCACCAACGGCGAAACATTGCGCGGCCGGACGGCGCTGCGATTGTTCGATGGTGTCCCGCAGACGATCCCGCTGCGCGAAGGCAACCGCACCAGCATATTCACGGATTTGGGGATTATCGAGCGCATCGAAGTCATCAACGGCCCATCGGCTTCGGAAGGTATCGGCGCCTCGGGCGGCATCATCAATTACCTGTCCAAGACGCCGAGCAAAATGGGCAACGAATTCTCGCTGACCTCGAGCTACGAGACGCAGGGCAAGGACGACAGCGGCGGCTGGAAAGTCGGCTTCGTCGGCGCGCACAAGAGCGAAGCATTGGACATCTTGTTCGCGAGCTCCGCCGCCGACCGCGGAATCGAGTACGACGCGAAGGGCCGCATGATCGGCATGGGTCAGAGCGGCGCCTCAAACGACTCGGAGACCAAGAACCATTTCGTGAAAGTCGGCGCGAACTTCGGCGCCAACAATGAGCAACGCGTATCAGTCACATCAAGCCGCTTCTTCATGCGCGGTAAAGGCAATTACCTTGAGATCGTGGGCAACCGGGCGCAGGGCTTGCCCGATAGCTCGGTACGCGGCAAGACGCCCGGCGGCCAAACCGAATTCAACGAATTCAATCAGAGCATATTTACCTACACGCACGGTGGCCTGCTCGGCGGCGTGCTCAATGTCCACACCTACCGGGCCGATCAGCACACGAGATTTCTTTCGGAATGCGGCACCACCGATTGTCTGCCGCTCAAAGCCGACAACTCCAACCTGAACCGCGGCAAACAGGATGCGCGGATCGCGCCGGTCGGCACGTTGATCGAGCAGTCAGAAATTCAGTCGAAGAAAAAAGGCGTGCGCACCAACTGGAGCACGGATCAACTGGCGGGCGTTAAGGATCTGGAATTGAACGCCGGCGTCGACGTGGTGCAGGACACGGCGCAGCAACGCCTCGCGCTGACCGACCGGCTTTGGGTGCCACCGATGAAGTACAAGAGCACCGCTCCGTTCGCGCAACTTTCGTACAACGCCGGGCCGGTCACCATCAGTGGCGGCGTGCGCCGCGAAGACGGCGAACTCACCGTTGATAATTACACGACGGTGTGGGCCACGCGTAATCCATCCGTTGCGGGTTTGGGCGGGTTCGACGTGACGGGCGGAAAACTGAAATACAGCGAATCGCTGCCGAACGTCGGTGTCATTGCGCGCATTCCCGGCGGCTGGTCGGCGTTCGCGTCGTACAGCAAGGGCTTCACGCTGCCGAACGTCGGCATCCCCCTGCGCAACGTCAACGCCGCCGGTCGATCGGTGGCCGGGCTTTATGCCGATCTGCAAGCCGTCGTCAGCGACAACAAGGAAATCGGCGTCACATGGCGTGGCAGCAATGCCTACTTCTCCGCGTCGAACTACAAGTCGTATTCCGAGCGGGGTGCGGCTATCGCGGCGAATCAAACCATTGGCGACTTCGCCCTGACGCGGAAACCCATCGAGATTAAGGGCTTTGAAATTTCCGGCGAGTACGCATTCAGCAAGGAGCTGAAGGCGAACGCGCTTTACTCCCACATGAGCGGCATGACCTCAACAACACAGGCTGTGCCGGGGCAGCCGTTACCGGCGCTGAATCTCGAACTCAACACCAACGACATCTCGCCCGACAAACTGATCGCGTCCGTCACCTGGAAGTACGGCGAAGCGGGCAGCGTGAGGCTGGGCATGACGTCCTACTCCAGCCTCAACACCAACGTCGGCAAGCCGCAGGAAGAGCGCAACCCGGCACACACCACGTTTGATCTCAGCGTAAATTACGACTTGAAGAAGTACGGCAATATTTCACTCGGCATCGACAACCTCACCGACAAATACTACCTGCTGAATTTCTCCAGTCACGATTTGTTCCAGAACTTTTTCGCCGGTCGTGGTCGCAAAACAACGTTGACGCATTCGATAAAGTTCTAACCAGACGCGGTTGAACTTCGATCATCCACTGTTCCTTCACGGGAACAGTGGATCCTTGCCCGAACGGCGGGGACATGCAATCCGCGTGGCGGTGTTGTTGACTTGACCATTGAGAATCAGAATCGCCCAACACGCCCGCCGCTTTCGCGAAGGCACTCCGGCAACCCCAAATGAAACTGACCGCTTTCCTGATTTGGAGTTTTGCGCTCTGTATCGCCGGAACCGTCGGCGCGGCGGCGGGCGTTTCGCCGCTGCCCGTTTCATTGCCGTTGAAGGAAGGACTCTCGGACGCGCGGCTCGCTCGCTTGGATCGCTTCATGCGAACCACTATCGATTCAGGCGACTATCTCGGCGCGGTAACGTTGATCGCGCGCAATGGCAGGATCGTCGATTGGCGCACCTATGGGCATCGCGACCTCGCCAGAAAGTCATCCATGACGCGGGATTCGATATTCCGCATCTACTCGATGACCAAGACCGTAACGTCGGTGGCGGTGCTGATGCTGATGGAGGAAGGCAAATTGGGGCTCGACGATCCGATGGCGAAATACCTGCCTGAATTCGCCAGCACCCAGGTGTTTTCCGGCGGCACCGCGGATGCACCGCAATGGCGCCCTGCCCGGCAACCCCTCACCATTCGGCACTTGTTGACCCACACCAGCGGCATCGCAACGCGCGACGCGAAAAACGGCGAGGCCGTGAAACGCTTCAATCGCATCGAATTGAATGCATTGCCTACACTGGCGGCGTATGCCAAATATGTGGCGGGCGAAGCGTTGGCAAGAGACCCCGGCGAGGTGTTTACTTATGATGGTGTGCCACTGGTGGTATTGAGCCGGTTGGTTGAAGTTGTTTCGGGAATGCCATTTGAAGAATTTCTGCGGCAAAAACTTTTCGTCCCGCTGGCAATGAAAGACACCGGCTTTACGGTGCCGCCCCGCGATCGCGCGCGCATCGTCGATATGGTGACGACGACGCCGGAGGGCCGCTTGGCGAAGACGTCGAGCAACGATGCGCAGTACCCGGGCGAATCGTTGAATCCGTACCCCAGCGGCGCGGGCGGCCTTTACTCAACGGCGGCCGACTACGTTCGCTTTTGCCAGATGCTGCTCAACGGTGGCAGCCTCGATCACGCTTCGATACTCGGCCGCAAAACAGTCGAGTTGATGATGATGAACCATCTCACCCATCTTGATCCGCCCGTCAACGAATTCAGCAATGCCGAGGGTTTCGGCCTGGGCGGTTATGTGGTGCTCGATGTGGCGCGCCGGGGACGCCCGGGTTCGGTCGGGCAGTTCGGCTGGTCAGGTGCCGGCTCAACTTACTTCACGATTGACCCCCGCGAAAAACTGATCGCGATTTTGTTGATGCAACATTTGCCGCAGGGGCTCGCGAAAGACCCGCCCAAGATCAGTGTCAAGTTCTACAACTTTGTTTATCAATCGCTGGTCAACGAAATGGATGCGGGACGACCATGATTTTCGTTGCCGGCTCCGCCAATCTCGATTTCGTGGTGCGTGCGTCGCACATTCCGACCGTCGGCGAGACCGTTCTCGGACGCGACTTCAAAACGTTTCCCGGTGGCAAGGGGGCCAATCAGGCGTTGGCTGCCGCGCGCGCCGGTGGTGTCGAAACAGAAATGCTGCTGGCACTTGGCGACGACGCGTTTGCCGCACCGATCGAGGCATCGCTCAATTCGGCTGGCGTTCGCCTGCACGCAGTCCGCGTGAAAGATGAACCCACCGGCACCGCGTTCATTTGTGTGTCGGACGCGGGAGAGAATGCGATTACCGTGGCACCGGGTGCCAATAGCTGTCTGCGCAGTGCACATTTGCCGTCGCTGAAAGGCGTCTCGCATTTGTTATTGCAATTGGAAATCCCGATCGAAACAGTTACCGCGTATGCCCGTCTCGCACACGAGCAAGGCGTGACAGTGGTGTTGAATGCCGCGCCGGCCCAGGAACTTCCGCCTGAGCTACTCGCGCTGGTCGATGTGCTGGTGGTCAACGAGGGTGAGCTGAACCACCTCACGCGGGCCGGCAGCAATATTGCCGAGCGCATTGCGCAATTGCCCATCTCAACTGTCGTGGTGACGTTGGGCGATCAAGGCTGCGTGGCGCGCGCGAACGGGGTATTTCTCACCCAGCCCGCCTTTGCCGTCGATGTCGTCGATAGCACGGCGGCGGGCGATACGTTTTGTGGTGTGCTCGCGGCGGCGCTATCGCGAAATGCGGATTTACAGAATGCGTTGATTCAGGCGAGTGCCGCGAGTGCGCTTGCGTGTACGCGCCTGGGCGCGCAGGAAAGTATCCCGACCCGGGTCGGCGTCGAAAGTCTCATACGCGACCGATCCGCAACCAGCAATGTGCAACATGCATCGCTGCGCCGGTTTTGTGGCATCGCAAATTGAGCCACGAAACCAAGTCGACCACCTTTGACCATCAAGAATTGTAAAAGCCATGAACACTGAAAATACCGCCGCCGCCGGCGAATCCATCGAACTTCCGTTGGGTGAAAAAGGACCGAAGCCCTTCACCGAAGGCCTGCCGCACAACATGGGCCCCTACCTTCCCGTGCCCGGGAAAGTCCCCGCCTGGCCCTACACCAACATCGGCATGTGGAAAAACGATGCGCCGTCGCTCGCGCAAAGTTGGCGGGATGCATTCACGGTGTGGAAGCGCGAACATCTGGTTCGCCTCGGCTACAACGACCTCCAGTACCAGCGCGAAGATTTGAAATGGTCGCGGCGAAATTTCGTGCATGTGCAGATGATGGCCGAGGATCGTTATTTCTATGATCCGGTGGCGCGCACGTACACGATCGACAAATACCTGGGCGATCTGGAGCAGCGCTATGGCGGCATCGATAGCGTGCTGATCTGGTTCGTGTATCCCAATATCGGCATCGACGACCGGAACAAGACCGAGCTTGCCTACGACCTGCCGGGCGGAATCGACGGATTGAAGCAGGCGGTGGCGGATTTTCACCGGCGCGGCGTGAAGGTATTCCTGCCGACGATGCCGTGGGATCACGGCACGAATGATCCGAAGAAAAGCGATTGGGACGCCATCGTCGAACTCGCCAAAACCGTCAATGCCGATGGGGTCAATGGCGATACGTACAGCAGTGTGCCATTGGCATTTCGCGAAGCCTCCGACCGCGTGAATCATCCCGTTGTGTTGCAACCCGAAGGCACCGCGCAGATGCGCGAGGCGCTTATTTGGAACACCCAGAGTTGGGGCAAAGCGGTTCCAGAAATGAAGGGCGTGATTCCGGTCGTGAGCAAATTGAAATGGCTGGAACCACGCCACATGATCAACCTGGAAAATAGATGGTGCCGCGATCGCAAGGACGATCTGCACTTTATATTTTTCAACGGTGTTGGCTACAACGCGTGGGAAAACGTCTGGGGCATCTGGAACCAATTCACGGATCGCGATGCCGCGACACTCAAACGTATCGCCGCCATTTACCGTCGGTTTCCCGATTTGTTGGTGAGCCTCGATTGGGAGCCGTATTCGCATACGCTGCAAAACGGTGTGTTTGCAAGCGGCTTCCCCGGCGGCGACCGCACGCTGTGGACGATCGTCAATCGCAATGAGTTTGCGGTCGATGGCGAACAGTTGACGGTCGCGCATCAGGACGGCACGTCGTACGTCGATCTCTGGAATGGCGTGCCGCTGGTCCCGCGCATCGCACGTGGGCAGGCGATTCTTTCAATGCCATTGGAAACCCATGGCTTCGGTGCCGTCCTCGCCGTGCGTCAGGGCGTCTCGGTCGATGGTGTCGAGGAATTCCTCAAGTCGATGGCGAATCATGCGCGTGTGCCCCTGCAGTCCTTGTCCGCAACATGGGTGCCGCTGGCCCAGCAATTGGTTGAGATTTCGCGAACCAACTCTCGCGCAGACGCGCCCGAAGGCATGCTGCCGATTCCTGCTGCCACATTCGATTTTGCCGTGCATGGCGTCGAGATCGAGGGCTACACGGCGACCGGCACGGGGCTTCAGTATCCGTGGGAGAACACACCGCGCCGTCATCACCGTCACACGATTGACATTGGCGCGTTCCACATCGATCGCACACCGGTGACCAATGCCGCATTCAAGAAGTTCATCGACGCCTCGGGATACCGACCCAACGACACGCATCATTTCCTGAAAGACTGGATCGATGGCGCGCCAAGATCAGGCTGGGAAAACAAACCCGTCACCTGGGTCTCGATCGAAGATGCCCGCGCCTATTGCGCGTGGGCAGGCAAGCGATTGCCGCACGAATGGGAATGGCAATACGCGGCGCAGGGCACCGACGGCAGGCTATATCCGTGGGGCAACAGTTGGAATGATTCCGCCGTGCCGCCGGTCAACAAGGCGCGGAATATTTTGCCGCCCGCCGATGTCGGCACGCATCCGCTCGGTACCAGTCCGTTCGGTGTCATGGATTTGATCGGCAACGTCTGGCAGTGGACGGATGAATTTGTCGATACCCATACGCGCGCCGCCGTGTTGCGTGGCGGCAGCAGCTACCAGCCGCAATATTCGCATTGGTACTTCCCGCAAGCCTACCGCCTCGATCAGCACGGCAAATATCTGTTGATGGCACCCTGCAAGGACCGCTCGGGCTGTGTTGGTTTCAGGTGCGTGGTCGATGCCTAATTCACGCGCCGACGCTGCCGCCACCCCATCGGTCAGCACCGATGCATTTTCGCTGCCCACGCCACGCGTGACGCTGGGCGGATTGTTGGGCCGAGCGCTGGCGGCGAATCATCGTGGCCGCTTGTCGAATTTCATCGTCGACGAAAAAAGTCCGGCCATTGCGCTCTATCACCCGGACGCGGTAAACCGAAATGTCGAGGGCGACTGGTACGGTGAACATGCCGGCAAATGGTTGTATGCCGCCGCGAAATCGGCCGCCCGCACCGGCGATGTAAAACTCGCGGCAAACGTCAAACGGGTTGCCGATTATCTGGTCGGTGTTCAGGATGACGACGGATACCTCGGCACCTACGCGCCCGAACGGCGTTTCATGCGTAAACAATCGCCGGGGCCGCGCACGTGGAACGGTGCCCCCGCGCAACGCACATGGGACATCTGGAACCACACATGCCTGTTGCTGGGATTGCTGGAAACGCACAAGTGCTTTCCCCATCCAAATTACTTGGCGGCCGCGCGCCGCATCGGCGATCTCTGTTGGCACACCTTGACGGCGGGAGACATCGACATTACCGACTTGGGCTTGCACCATGGCATGTCGGCAACGGTGCTGCTCGACGCCGCGATGGAACTTCATGTTGCGACCGGCGACCGGAAATACCTGAGTCTCGCGACGCTGATTTTGAAACAAGCCGAGCGACAGCCGGGATTGGAACTGCTCACACAAGCCCTCGCGGGCGTCGATGCCGCAGAAATTTCGACGGGCAAGGCGTATCAACTTTGCTGGAATTTGGTGGGACTCGCGAAACTGCATAAGGTCACCGGCGACGCGCAATACCTGAATGCCGTGGAAAAATTGTGGGCGTCGATTCGCGAACACCACCTCACATTGGGCGGCGGCCCGTGGGGCGGCGTCGGGTTGCGCTCGCGCGAAATTTTCAATCACCGCGGCATTTTCAGCCCGCAGGGATACGTGGAAACCTGTTCGATCTTGTCGTGGATTCAATTGAACCGGGAATTGCTGTCGATCAGCGGCGAGGCAAAATATGCCGACGAGATCGAACGCGCCGCCTACAACGATTTGCTCGGTGCCTGCGCGCCCAACGGCGAAGACTGGTGCTACTACTCGTTCCCGAACGGCAAACGCGTCTTCACGACCTACTGGCGCTGCTGCAAATCAAGCGGTGCCATGGCAATGGAGGAGTTGCCCGCCATCGCCTATGGCGTCAACGCACAACAGGATCTGGTCATCAATCTTTATGGCGCAGGCACGGCATCGCTGCCGACGCTTTTTGCCGGCGTCGTCAGCCTTGAACAAATCACGCGCTACCCGTTCGATGGCGAAATCCGGATCGTCGTCAACCCGGAAATCACTGCCCGCTTTTCAATACGGATGCGCATTCCGTCATGGGCGGAAGGTGCCGCGATTCGCGTGAACGGCGAAGTCACCGCTCGCCCGCCGGTGCCGGGCCGCTATGCCGTACTTGAACGCCAATGGCAACGCGGCGATGTAATTGACCTGACATTGCCGATGACCGTCGCCCTGCATGCGAAGGTCAGCCGAAGCCTGCAAGAGTCCACCGGCCCGGACGGATTGCCGATCGAACAGGAAGTGATGCGTCGCGACTATGTCGCCGTCACCCGCGGACCGCTGGTCTACGCCACCAGTTTGATCGACGGTTTCAAAATGGAAGAGACCATTCGCCTGCCCAACGTCAGTGCCAACACCGGTGCCACAGCCAACGCCGATGCGCTGCTGGAAGTGATCGACACACCGCCGGGATACGACGGGCCGGCGATACGCATGAATCTGGGCTATCGACCGCCGCTTATTTTTCATCCCTACTTTGAGGCCGGCGGACGCGCGGACGGTACGTGGCGGCTCACGTGGATGGCGGTCACGCAAGATTCCGCACGTGAATCGAAGGTGTAGCGGCGATGCTTCCGGCGTATTCTCAACCCATGCCGAATCGTCACGCCCAATGCGGCGACGCTTTGGTCAACGATGCTTTTTGCGCTTCCTGAATGAATGCCTTGACGAGACGCATGCGAATCGTTGAGCGCGACCAGATGATCCCGATCCGATTCGGCTCGAACACATGCGGCAAGCCGAGTTTCACCAGGCGCAATCCTTCCGGCCAGGGCCTCGCCCAGTCCGGCACCAATGAAACGCCCAAGCCGCGATCCACCATCACCGCGATCGCATTCAACGCGTTGAGCTCGAAACGCTCGCGCGGCGTGATCCCGACGGTGCGCAAATAATGGTCGGCATGGTGGCCGCCCCAATGATTGCGGTCATAACGGATGAACGGCTCGGTAGCCAGCAACTCATGCGGGTCGCGCCCCGACATGCTTTCCGGCGCCAGCACCACCAGCGGTTCTTCGCGCAGCAATTGCCAGCCAATCCGCTTCGACAACGCGAACGGGCCTTTCATCACGATGGCGGCGTCGAGTTTGCCGCTCTCGACCATCGAGTACATTTCGACGGATGTGCTGCGCTCGACATACACATTGATGCGCGGATACTGCGCCACCATCGACGCGAGAATGTCGGGCATCATTCCGGTCAGCGCATTGATGCCCGCACCCAGTCTCAATTCACCGGCGGTGACCTCGTCATTGGCGACGGTATGCAAATCGACGACGTCGCGCAACAGTGCGCGTGCGCGTTCGAGAATGCGCGCACCGGCTTCTGTTACGCTGACGGTGCGCCCGGCGCGGGCGATGAGTGGTGCCGCGATTTCGCGTTCAAGCGTGTGAATCTGCTGTGCAACGGTCGCCGGTGTGATGTTCAACCGGCGCGCCGCCGCCGCCATCGAGCCGCTATCGACGACGGTCACAAAGGTATTCAGGAACTGAGTGTCCATTGCGCTTTTCCGAACATAACAAAAAGTGTTGTTTGAATATACCTTCAGCCAGAAATTATATCTATTGATTTTGCAAAAACTCGATGCCACTCGACAACGCCATCTTGCGCAGCAAATTATTCGTTCCCGCCTCCCGTCCTGAACTTTTCAGGAAGGCACTCGCGAGTGAGGCCGACGCCATTTCAATTGATCTGGAGGACTCGGTCGTCGAGAGCCGCAAAGACGACGCGCGGATCGCGGTGCGGAATTTCTTGCGATCCGATGAAGCGCGCGCCACCAAAAAGGTGTTGATCGTTCGTGTCAACGCGATGGATACGCCACATTTCGACGCCGATGTCGCCGCCGTCGTCCAGCCTGCGTTGGTGTTGCTCAATTTGCCGAAGCCCGAATCGGCCGACGATATCCGGGCGGCCGTGGCAACCTTGGCGCGCGCCGAGGCCGCCAATGGTGTCGGCGCGCCGATCGCGCTGCTCGCCAACATCGAGACCGCCAAAGCAATGCGAAACGCAGCAGAGATCGGCGCGGCGCATCCGCGTATCGTTGGGTTGCAGTTGGGGTACGCCGACTTGTTCGAACCGCTGGGCATCGCGCGCGATGACGCTGCCAATGTCCACGCCGCCCTGTTTGCATTACGCGTAGCGGCGGGTGAGGCCGGGGTATTCGCCATCGACGGTGCCTTTCCAAATGTGGGCGACCCCGCCCGCTATCGAGCTGAAGCGGAAATGGCGCGGCGACTCGGCTACGTGGGAAAAAGTTGCATTCATCCGAGTCAAATTGCGGTCGCGAATGACGTGTTCCGCCCCACTGAGGCGGAAATTGCGCATGCCCTCAAAGTGCTCGACGCGGCGCACCGGGCGGCGACCGAAGGCATCGGCGCAATCGTCGTCGACGGCAAAATGATCGATTCGCCTTTTGTCCGCCGGGCGGAGGCGATCATGGCGATCACCCGGCAATTGCAACTCATCGGCGACAGATCATGAAAATCCGCAAGCCCCGTTATCCGGTCATTGAGAGGCACCGTTCGCAATGACGCCGATTGACGCCAATGCCGCCGATCACTCGACAGTAAGGGGGCCGTTGACCGGCGTGCGCGTGCTCGACCTGAGCGCCTACATCGCCGGGCCTTACGGCTGCGCGTTGCTCTCGGACATGGGCGCGGACGTCATCAAGATTGAGCCGCCGTCTGGCGACAACTTGCGCAAGTATCCGTCGACGCTCGCATCGGAAAGTCGCGCGTTTCTCGGCATCAATCGCAGCAAACGCGGACTGGTACTGGACTTGAAAAGAGACGAGGGCAAAGAAGTTTTGCATCGGTTACTTGATTCTGCCGATGTGCTGGTGCACAACTTCCGGCCTTCGGTGCCGCCGCGCCTTGGCATCGATTACGAACGCTTCAAGGCGTCGCATCCGCGTTTGATTTATTGCGTCGTCAATGGTTATGGCGAATCCGGGCCGATGAAAGACAACGCCGGCTACGATCAAGTGTTGCAATCGATGACCGGCATCTGCGCGTTGCAGGGCAAGCAAGGCGGGCCGCCGGAAATTGTCTATGGCTCGGTGGTGGATTATTACGCGGCGGCGATGGTTGCGAGCGGCGTGTCGGCGGCGTTGTTCGAACGCGAACGCTCGGGACAAGGGCAATATGTCGGTGTTTCACTGCTGCGCAGCGCGTTGGCGATGCAGTCGGCACGATTCGTCTGGGCCGAAGGCGAGGATCGCGACATCGGCCGCGACATGCGCTCCGGCGGCGTCACGGGCATGCACCCGGCGCGCGAGGGATTCATTTATCTCTCGGCCAATACGCCGCATTTCTGGCAAGCGCTTTGTGAAAAAGTCGGGCTGACTGAATTCGCGAACGATGCGCGCTACGCCACGCTGCGCTCGCGCGCCGCAAACGCGCAAGAAATTCTGCCGAAACTTCACGCCGCATTGCAAGCGCATACCGCACTCGAATGGGAAGCCATTTTCGGTGATGCCGTCCCGTGCGCGGCCGCGCGATCCATCGGTGACATGTTCGATCATCCGCAGGTATTGGCCGAGGAAATGGTGTCCACCTTCAGCCATCCCGTCGTGGGCACTTATCAGGGATTTACCCAACCGATCAAGTTCAGCGGCACACCCGGCCCCGCGCCATTTGCGGCACCGACGATGGGGCAACATTCGCGCGAAATCCTGCGGGAGTTGGGGTATTCACAGGATGATGTGGATCAGCTGTGCACGATTGCCGTCATTGCGTAACGCCCGCCGCTAACGCGGCGCTACGACCGCCCCGACACCGAAATCGCCTTCTTGATGAACGCCTTGCGATCCGCCGGATCTTCGATCTCGTCGGCGATCAGCAGATAAAGTTCACTCTCGTCGCGTGCTTTCATGGCCGCACGTTTGACGACCACGCGCGCAACCGCGCCGATATGCTGCGCGAGGCGCTTTTCGGCGCGCTCCAGTATCGCCATCTCAAAACGCTCCGCCGCGACTTGCGTGGCGATTTCGGTCTGGCCCAGGCGCCGCGACGGCGAAGTGGGCGGCTGAGTATTGGTGGTGCCACGCGCCTTCTTTGAAAACGCGGCACGCTCGGCGTCATCATCGATTTCGGTTGCCACTGCGTCGATCACGGCATCGAGCGTTGCATGTTTCTTGGCGGCTTTTTTCACCAGCACCGATGCCAGCGGGCCTATGCGTTGGGCGAGTTCGTTTTCGACATCTTTCAATTGCGCCGGATCGATGGTGCCCAGCCCGCCTGTCGTGGCGCTCGTTTCCGGTTGGGAAATGCCTTCGACACGCTGCGCGAAACCTGTATTTCCGATTGCCGACAGCGGCAACGTGCGCGTGCTATCGGAATCTTTCGCCGGATGCGGTACGCCGCCGAGCAACGCCAGAAATTCCGCGCTGGACTGCGGGCGTTTGCGCTCGTCGGGATTCAATGCCCAATCGATATTGGCGAGGAATGCCCCCGTGTAAATTGAACGGTCACCGGCCACGCGCGCAGGCGTCTGTGGATCGTTTCGCAGCCGTGCCGTGGCATCCACCGGCTTGTTGCCGGTCACCATCCA
>JANPBQ010000166.1:0-29128 GCA_031430555.1 Betaproteobacteria bacterium | reverse complement strand
TTGGCGCAGGGGATCAAGTTCGATGTTTGAGTCAATATAAGGACAAATGACGTCCTTTGGCATCCTCATGACGAACGGCAGCCTGCAGATTCTGCCAGCGTCACGCGTCCGAGCCCATAAAAGTCACGATTTCGACGAAGTTCAGGCGCGATCGTAGGATTCTTGCGGTAATCAGCATGGCGATTCCTGCGCTGTAAGGTTTTTTCCGTGGTGCCGACCAAGTGGCCACGCGGGGCATTTGGGATGCTTTGGCACACGAGAGTGCGTAAATAATCCCATTCCGTCGCCGCGACCCTCACCCACCACCATTGAAGGAGTACTACGCTATGAAGATTTCACTGTTGAAAGCCCTGATGAACACCATCGCCTTTACCATGCTGGCGATCTCGGTTCCGGCACTTGCCGACGTGACCCAGGAAGACATCAATCGTTTCGTCAAGAATTGCGATGTTGACAAGGACGGCATGATCTCGAAATCCGAAGTGATGAAGCGCGCCACGGCGACGTTTGACAAGATGGACACGGGCAAAAAAGGCATGATGGACGACAAGCAATTCGTGTTCTTCCTGATGGAATTGCAGAAGACCGATGGTTACACCAGCAATGGCAAGATGATGTCCAAGGCCGACATGATGAAAAAAATCGAGACCATGTTCGACAAGATCGACACCGGCAAGAAGGGCATGCTCGATCGCAAGCAGGCAGAAATTTTCTTGCGCGAGTTGATGAAAAGCGGCGCGTAATCGCGCGATCAACCATGCGGCAAACCCTCCTGTGAGGGACGGAGGCGCCGCCGTTGGGAATTGGTAGTTCCCTCGGGCGCGGGGTCGGCGCAAAATCGAAACCCCGCGTCCATCTTGGCTTCCCGGGCATTTGTGGCGCGAAAGGCCCGCCAGTGCTGGACTTTGACGTATGCCGCACCTATGCGGAACTGACATAATGACGAATTCGGAACCGCATCAAGTGCGGATCCCGCGTTCAGGATGGGCGGCGAGGAGCGCTCGCATGGGAATTGGGAACGAGAGCACCCATTGGCGCACCGGCACCTTCGGGATGACGTTATCAACCAGATGGGCGGCAGCCTCATGCATGCGCCGCGCGCCGCGGGAGGGGCAGATGCCGCGGCGTTTACAGGAGAAGGCCACCAGTTTCTCTTCCCGGCAGCCGTCGCACGAGAGGCGCAGGAAACCATCGGCGAGGATGCCGCAGGCCAGGAACGCGTCGAACTCGTCGGTGACAAATGTTGGCAGGCCCGCGCCGCCGGGGAAAGCCCATATGCGCCGCGCCACCAACACCATCAATTATTCACGCGAATTGCCGTTGGCGCAGGGCATCAAATTCGACGATTGAATTTGGTAAATGGAAAAAGTTTGTCCTGGTTGTAAGGAAATTGCGGCGAGTGCGACCTAGTGGCCGCATGGGGGAAATGGATTGGAAATGTGAATGTGCGTTTGAGCGTTCAACCGATTCCGCCCCCGTGCCCCTCACCCACTATTGAAGGAGCACCACGCCATGAAACAGTCACTCTTGAAAGTATTGATGAACACGATCGCCTTTTCCATGTTGGCGATCTCGGTTCCGGTATTCGCCGAAGCCACCGAGGAAGACATCAACCGGTTCGTCACCGGCTGCGACACCAACAAAGACGGCATGATCTCGAAATCCGAAGTGTTGAAGCGCGCCACGGCGACGTTTGACAAGATGGACACGGGCAAAAAAGGCATGATGGACGACAAGCAATTCATGACTTTCCTGTTGGAATTGCAGAAGACCGATGGTTACACCAGCAATGGCAAGATGATGTCCAAGGCGGATTTAATGAAAAAAGTCGAAGCCATGTTCGACAAAATTGACACCAGCAAAAAGGGCATGCTGGATCGCAAGCAAGCCGAGCTGTTCCTGCGCGAATTGATGAAGAGCGGCGCGTAAGCCGGACTTCGACAATGCGGCAAACCCTCCAGTGAGGGACGGAAGCGCCGCTGTCGGGAATGGGTGTTCCCACGGGCGCGGGGTCGGCGCAAAAACGAAACCCCGCGCCCAACTTGGCTTTCAGGGCATTTGTGGTGCGAAAGGCGCGCCAGTGCTGGACTTTGACGTATGCCGCGCCTATGCGGAACTGACATAATCACGAATTCGGAACCGCATCAAGTGCGGATCCCGCGTCCGGCGGACGAAGAGCAACGTCTGGCGGCGTTGTACAGCTATCAGCTGCTGGACACGGCAGCCGAGGACGATTTTGATCTCCTGACCGAAATGGCGGCGCAGGTATGCCAGACGCCCTTTGCCTTCGTGTCGTTGGTGGATCGCGACAGGGTCTGGATCAAGTCGTGTTTCGGGATCAACGCGAAATCGTTTGAAACCCGGTTTTACGCATGTTCAGAGGTGCCGCCAGTCGCGTCAGAACCAGGTCCTCCCATGTCTTCCCGGTGAATCGTTCCAGATAGCTGCCGGCCACGATAAAGTTTGAATTCGCGTACGAGAACTTTTCGCGAAACCCGGTTGCCATCGGGACGCCGGCAAGGCGAGCGACGTAGGTCTCACGACTGAGGGAGGGATCCCAATAGTAGGGCCAGTCGACAGAACCGAGTCCGGCCCGCTGGCCCAACAAGTCGCGCAACGTGACCTCCGTCCAACGCGAATCGAAAAGTCGAAATTCCGGCCATCGCTTACTCAACGGCTCATCGACATTGAGTAACCCTTCTTCCGCCAACTCGGCGGCCAGCAAGCCCGTAAAAAATTTTGTCGTTGAAGCGATTTGAAATATGCTGTCTGGCGCACACATCCGCTTCGCCTCAATATCGCAAAATCCACTGGCATAAAGTGATGGAGGCTGGCCGAGTCGGACCAAAGCGACCGCCACACCGGGAATGTTCCACTTCTACCGCTGATCCTCGATCCACGCGCCATCGTCGGCTGGCGCCGCGATGCCGGCGAACGAAACACAGACCGTAAAAGCGAGCGCATGACAGAGCGCGATGTCAAACACGCCGGAAAGCATTCCGCGAGCGTCCGCCTCACATTGCACATTTGCATCAGCCATCGCGAGTTCCCCTGGGCGGCAGCTTTACCGCCGCCGAAAAATAATCTATTCTGCCCCTGCAAGGCCATCAATAAAACGAATTGGATGTAAATGCGCAAGGTACTCATCATTTTCAGCCAGATGACCGACAGCGATGTTGAATGGATCGCCGGGGCCGGCGAGCGCATTCACGTCAAGGCCGGCACGGTCCTGATAAAGAACGATTCCCGCGTCAATCACCTGTACATCGTGCTGGATGGTCAACTCGTTATCCGCACCGCGTCGGGTTCGCCCATTGCGTTGCTGGAGAGTGGCGAAATTGTCGGTGAAATGTCGCTCGTCGATCCCGCGCCGACCACCGTGTCCGTCGAAGTGGCGATGGATGCCACGCTGTTTCGCATTGCCGACGAGGTGATTCGCCGCAAGCTGGCGGATGATGCGGTATTTGCCTCGCACTTCTATTTCGCCCTGTGTATATTTCTCGCCGACCGGATGCGCAATACCACGATGCGCATGGGATACGGCGAGGCATTGCCTGATCTGCACGCAAAGGACGAGTTGAATGAAAACCTGCTAGACACCATTCATGTCGCCGGTGCGCGGTTTGATCGCATGTTGAAGCAATTATCGGGTTGAACCCGGGATGATCACCGCAATCAATCAGTTGTTCCGCAAGACCGCCCTGGAGCGGATGTCCTCGCCCAACCAGCTCGACGAGCGCCTTACACTGGTCTCCTACCGACGATGGGTACGCATTGCCCTGCCGGCGCTGGTCGTGCTGGTCGTGGCGTACGCAGCGTGGATTGCGAGTGCCTTGTGACCGCAGCCGCGATCGCCAGCAACCCGCCCGCCCGTTCCACCCTTTCCGCCAGTACTCGCGTACATCGTACCCAGACCATCCTGCAACTGGAAGCGGTCGAGTGCGGCGCCGCCTCGCTGGCGATGATCCTCTCGTACTACGGCCGGCACATACCACTTGAACAGCTTCGCGTCGAATGCGGCGTGAGTCGCGACGGCACCAAGGCCAGCAATCTTTTGCGCGCGGCACGTTTACATGGCTTGCTGGCGAAAGGCTACCGCAAAGAGCCCGCGGAAATTGCGTCGCTCAAACTGCCGTCCATCATTTTCTGGAACTTCAACCATTTTGTCGTGGTTGAAGGTTTCAAGCATGGCAAGGCGTACCTGAACGATCCGGTGCAGGGGCGCCGGGTAGTCGATGCGGATGAATTCGATCGCAGCTTCACCGGGATCGTGCTGGCGTTCGATCCCGGCCCCGATTTCAAGAGTGGCGGCACGCGACCATCAGTGGTCCGCTCGCTGCGCCAGTATTTTGCGGCGATGAAGGGTGCGTTGGCGGTGCTGGTGCTGCTGGGTCTGTTGCTGGTGGTGCCGGGTGTTGTACTGCCGATGCTGTCGAGCCGCTTCATCGACGATGTGCTGGTCGCGCGATCCGACAGCATGGTGATACCGCTGCTCGCGGGAATGGCCATCACCGCCCTTGCGCGGGCAATACTTGCCTGGCTGCAGACGCGATACTTGAGCCTTACGCATGCGCGCGCCGCTCTCGACCTTTCCAGCCGCTTTTTCTGGCACACGCTGCGCTTGCCTGCGGAATTTTTTACCCAGCGCTCGGCCGGCGAAATTGCCTCGCGCGTTGGCCTGAATGAACGCGTGGCCGAGGCGCTCTCCAGCGAAATCAGCCAAGTGCTGCTGAACCTGCTGACGGCGAGTTTTTTTCTGTTCGCGATGCTCTACTATTCCCCGCAGCTGACCCTCCTCGCCGTCGGTGCGGTCGGGCTCGAGTTATTCGTCTGGCGGATGATCTCAGAGCGCACCGCGGAGTTATCGCAGCAAATGTCGGTGCAGGCAGGCCGCCTGGCCGGCGCCTCGGTCAACGGGCTCAGCAACATCGAGACCATCAAGGCGGCAGGCCAGGAGTCGGGGCTATTTTCGAAGTGGATTGCCCTGCAAACCCAATTAGTCAACTCCACCGTCAAGGCGCAGCGCATCAGCCTCACGCTCGGACAAGTGCCCGGCCTGCTTGGCCTGGTGGTAAATCTTGCCATTCTGGCACTGGGGTCGATGCGGATCATCGACGGACAGATGACGGTCGGCGAACTGGTCGCTTACCAGACGTTGCTGGCGGGATTCGTTGCCCCGGCCCATGCACTGGGTTCGCTGTCGCAGCAGATGCAATCGCTGCGCGGCGACCTCGCGCGGCTCGAAGATGTGCTGCACTATCCGCTCGAAGCGCAACATCGGGCGTCGGACGCGGCAGCATCGGCAAGCGCGGCGCAAAAACTTCGTGGTGAGCTCGAACTCCGCGGCATTCAATTTGGCTACAACCGCAATGAAGCGCCACTGATCGACAACCTCGACTTGCGCATTTTGCCCGGACAGCGTATTGCGCTCGTCGGCGGATCGGGAAGTGGGAAATCGACCGTATCGCGTCTGGTGGTCGGCCTGTATCAGCCCTGGCAAGGTTCGGTGCTGTTCGACGGCCTGCCTCGCGAAGCGTATTCACGCGCGGCATTTGCCGCATCGGTGGCAATCGTCGACCAGGACATCTTCCTGTTCCATGGCACGATCCGCGAAAATCTCACCATGTGGGATTCGACGATTTCCAACGACGACCTGGTGGCGGCGTGCAAGGACGCCTGCATTCACGATGTCATCGTCAGTCGCAGCGGTGGTTACGATGCGATGATTGACGAAGGCGGCCGTAATCTCAGCGGCGGCCAGCGCCAGCGCATTGAAATCGCCCGTGCGCTGGTGCGCAATCCGCGCATCCTGATTCTCGATGAAGCCACCAGTGCGCTCGACTCCACCACTGAACGAATCGTCGAGGAAAATTTGCGCCGGCGCGGTTGCACCTGCCTGGTTGTTGCACATCGGCTTTCCACCGTGCGCGATGCCGATGAAATCATCGTGATCGACCGCGGCAGCGTGGCCGAGCGCGGCACCAACGATTCGCTCATGCAAATTGAAGGCGGCCAGTATGCCCGCCTGGTCGCGTCGGGGCTCCAGTAATGCACCAGTTCTGGGTAAACGAAAGCGATACGGTCTGGTACGTCGATTCGGGCTCGGCCATGCTGTATCTCGCTTCCACCGGCGCGGCGGAACTGATGCAGCCGCGTCGCTTCGTGTGTGACTTGCCGGAAGGTTGTGCAGTCGCGGGATTGCCTGACGGCCTGCCACCCGGCTATGGCCTGCTGTGCGTGCCGGCGACCGGCGCGCGTATCCGCCGTGCCAGTCTCACCAGCCTGGATGCGCTGGATGCGCCGTCCAAGGCACGCATCGAGGAATGGATGCGCATCGTGATGCGTGACGTCGATCCCAACGGCAGCTGGGTGGCGGCGCAGCGCAAGGCATTGCGCCAGCGCACCGGTACCGCGACCGAAGAATGGCGCGTCTGGCATTCGCGAGTAAGTGCCTTTACCGGCATGGTGGTGGAACGCATTTATCAGCGGGCACAAGCGGCTGACGTGCGCGAGTCGGAGCGCCTGCGACGGGAACAACGCATCGATGGGGCGCATTTTTCCGCTGCGATGGGGGAAATATCCAAGGGCGTATCGATCGACGGAGAGTTCGGTGCCAGCGGTCCGGCCGATGATGACGGCGACGGGCTGCTGGCCGCGTGTCGCTTTCTCGAAGCCGCGCGGAAAGTGCGTTTCGTTTCATCGCGCGCGGCGACCGCCGACGAAGGCGCCGACGGAGAATCGGTGGAAATGCTGGCCGAGGCATCCGGCACGCGCGCGCGGCAGATCCTGCTCGATGGCGCCTGGTGGGATGAAGAAGGCGGCCCACTGCTGGCGCGCCTGTCGGAAAATGAGTTGCCGGCCGGGGCGAATCGCCACTGGGTTGCACTGCTGCCCGGCCCGGTCACCGGCTATCGGGTTTACACCGCCCGCGCCATCAAGGGTATCGAATCGGGCGAATGGGTCAGCGAGGCAATTGCACAGCGGTTGTCACCATTCGCGTATACGTTTTACCGCACCTTTTCCAAGGAGAAGCTCAGCGCGCTCGATGTCATCAAATTCGGCATCGAAGGCAAGGGCAAGGATGTCCTGGTGCTATTGCTGGCGAGCGTGCTGGCCGGCGCGTTGAGCCTGCTGGTGCCGGTCGTCAGCGGCAAGATCATCGACAACGTCATTCCGGCACAGGACCGGTTTCAGCTTTGGCAGTATGTGGCTGGCCTGCTGGTCGCGGGCTTGTCGGTGCTGTTGTTCGATACCCTGCGCACGGTTGCCGTTTTGCGCATCGAGGCACGCGCCGGCATGAGCGTGCAGGCGGCGATTCTGGATCGGGTGATTTCGTTACCGGTGACGTTCTTCCGGAAGTTTTCGAGCGGCGATTTATCGATCCGGATGGCGGCGGTCAATTCAATCCAGCATGCGATCACCGGATCGACGATCGGCACATTGCTGACGTCGATTTTTCTCATTGGCAATTTCGCCCTGATGCTCTGGTATAGCACCAGCATGACAATGGTGGTGCTGGTCGTGGTGGTGCTGCTGTGCATGTTCTCGGCGGTGATCGGTTTTGCACGTCTGCAAATATCACGGCGCCTGGAGGATCTGGGCGGCAAACTGCAGTCGCTGGTGTTTGAATATTTGTCCGGCATCTCGAAAATTCGCACCAGTGCTTCCGAGCAGCGGGCGTTTGTCAACTGGACCGACCGTTTCCTGCTGTTTCGGCGCCTTCATATTCGCAGCGGCTCTCTGGCCAACACAGAGCAGCTGGTATTGAACATCCTGATGCCGGCGATGTTGCTGTTCGTTTATTTCGCGGCGACAATGGGCAGCGTTGGCGGCCTTGCCCATTCCGGCGGCGGCCGGTTTTCCACCGGAGACTTCATCGCGTTCAACGCGGCGCTCTTCAGCCTGGTTGGCGGGCTCTATGGGCTGATGACAACGGCCATAGACCTCGTCCAACTGCTGCCGGTATGGGAACGGGCCCGACCGCTGGTCGAATCACTTCCCGATACGGCGGGCAAACGCAACGAGCGCCATGAGCCGATTGGCGGAATCGAAATCATCAACCTGGGCTTCCGCTATCCCGACGGCCCGCCCGTGCTTGACGGCGTCAATTTCAGCATTGCGCCAGGCGCATTTGTCGCCATTGTCGGGCCGAGCGGATCAGGCAAGACGACGTTGATTCGATTATTGCTGGGTTTTGAAACGCCGACATCCGGTTCGGTCTGCTATGACGGGCACGATCTGGCGGCGCTCGATGCCCGCTACGTGCGCAGCCGGATCGGCACCGTGCTGCAGGGCGGGCGATTGTGGCAGGGTGACCTGTATTCAAATATCGCGGGCGCCAGCAATCTGCCCGTGGAAAGCGTCTGGGAGGCGGCTCGGATTGCCGGCTTGAAAGACGACATTGAAAACATGCCGATGGGAATTTATACCACCGTCGGTGACGGTGACAGTACGCTTTCGGGCGGACAGCGCCAACGCATCCTGATCGCGCGCGCGGTGGTTCACCAACCGAATATCCTGCTGCTCGACGAAGCCACCGCGGCGCTGGATAACGTCACGCAGGCCGCGGTTCTGGAAAGTCTCGCCGGACTCAATTGCACGCGTCTGGTGATTGCGCACCGGCTCAACACGATTCGCAATGCCGACTGGATTCTGGTGATGGATCAGGGCAAGCTGGTCGAACAGGGTACCTTCGACCAGCTCACGTCACGACCGGGCGTATTTGCAACCATGCTCCAGCGCCAGCTGGTGTAATCGCGAATTTGCTGATTTTCGCGGGACAGCGAAGGCTATGAACGCTTCTTGTTTTGCGAATTTGCCGAGGCGACTTGCGCGCCACTAAGATCCGGCGGCAATTTGGTGGCCGTCACGACGATCGGATCCATTTTTTGCGCGGAAGCGGTGCTTGCGGGCGCTCTCGACGCGGTAACCACGATCGTGTCCATTTTTTGCACGACCGGAATACCCTGGCCGCCGGAAACGGAGTCAAGGGCAGCATCGCCCACTTCGCCGTCTTGTTCGCCCTGTTCTTGCGTGGATTGCTTGTTTGTGGAAGACATGGTGGCTCCTGGAGTGAAGGTAAAGTTAGCGTACACCGCTGGTGAATTCTCGGCAAGCCGTCGCGCACATCGGGCCATTGGCACCAACCGAAGGGTCACCAAGGCCAGCCACGTCGGGCTCAGACTGCCGAAACTCAGCCATGCAAGCTGAATTTCGGCCACATTCCGACACTTGTCAAGTACTTGCCGTCGTTTCCAGTTCCGGCCCGTAAACACAGGTGCTGGAGGGATTGGCCGAGAACGAACTGGTAATCTTTTATCCCGGCGGATGGGCGCGCGATGGCGAACGCGTCAAGCCGATCAAGATGGCGGCACCCAACTCTGCGGTGAAACTCAAGCACTGGCGCGCCTTCCAGGCCGCGGTCCAAGGCGGATTTAATGAAAAGAGTCGAAGCCATGTTCGACAAAATTGACACCAGCAAGAAGGGCATGCTGGATCGCAAGCAAGCCGAGCTGTTCCTGCGCGAATTGATGAAGAGCGGCGCGTAAGCCGGGCTTCGACAATGCGGCAAACCCTCCAGTGAGGGGCAGAAGCGCCGCTGTCGGGAATGGGTGTTCCCACGGGCGCGGGGTCGGCGCAAAAACGAAACCCCGCGCCCAACTTGGCTTTCAGGGCACTTGTGGTGCGAAAGGCGCGCCAGTGCTGGACTTTGACGTATGCCGCACCTATGCTGAACTCACGAAATTGTCATCCTCGTACTTCGACAGGCTCAGGATAGACCGTGCAGTTGTTCGCGCGGGAATCCCTTCTTTCTTGCTCATTCGCGAGTGACGAAAAATGGATCCCCGCGTTCGCGAGGATGACAAGCTACAGGGTGGTTTGCCGCTCGCGCGACTAAATCTCCGACGCAAGTGTCACCGCCGCGCCAATGTAGTTGGCCGGCGTGAGTTCCATCAATAAAGCCTTGTCTGCATCGGGTATCGCGAGTCCCGCAATAAACGCGCGCAACGATTCACGCTCGATGCCGCCCTTGCCGCGCGTGAGTTCCTTAAGCTGTTCATACGCATCGTCGATGCCATGCTTGCGCATCACCGTCTGAATCGGTTCCGCGAGCACGTCCCAACTATCATTTAGGTGCGACGCAATTTTCGTTTCATTGGCTTCGAGCTTGTCGAGCCCGCGTGCAAGCGAATCGTAGGCGAGTGTGCAATAGCCGAACGCGACACCCATGTTGCGCAGCACGGTGGAGTCCGTCAGGTCGCGCTGCCAGCGTGAAATCGGCAATTTCTCGGCCATGTGGCGCAACAGCGCATTGGCGAGGCCGAGATTGCCTTCGGAATTTTCAAAATCGATCGGGTTGACTTTATGCGGCATCGTCGATGAGCCGATTTCGCCGGCCTTCACTTTTTGCTTGAAGTAACCGAGCGAAATGTATCCCCAGATGTCGCGATTCAAATCGATCAGGATCGTGTTTGCGCGCGCGATCGCGTCGAACAGCGCGGCCATGCCGTCATGCGGCTCGATCTGGATCGTATAGGGATTGAATTCGATGCCGAGACTTTCCACAAATTGCTTCGCGAATGCCGGCCAATCGAGATCCGGATACGCCACATGATGCGCGTTGTAATTGCCGACGGCACCGTTGATTTTTCCCGGTAGCGGTGCGGCGGCAATCGATGCCGTGACGCGCATCAGGCGATGCGCGACGTTGGCCATTTCCTTGCCCATGGTCGTCGGTGTCGCCGCCTGGCCGTGCGTATGTGCGAGCATGGCGAGGCCAGCATGCCGATGCGCGAGTGCCCGCAGGCGGTTCTCGATGGCGGTCAATGACGGCATCATCACCGCTTCGCGTGCGCCTTTCAGCATCAGCGCGTGCGAGAGATTGTTGATGTCCTCGGAAGTGCAGGCAAAGTGAATGAAGGCGCGCGCCTTGAAGACTTCGGGATCATCGGCAAAGCGCTCGCGCAACCAGTATTCCACCGCCTTCACGTCGTGATTGGTAGTGGCTTCAATTGCTTTGACACGCTCGGCGTCGGCCGTCGAAAAATCCGCCGCTGCCGCGCGCAGCGACGCAACCGCTGGCGCTCCGAAGGGCGCGCATTCAGTGATCGCCGGTTCGCGCGACAATGCGATCAACCATTCGATTTCGACATGAACACGAAAGCGGATCAGCGCGAATTCGCTGAAATGGCCGCGCAAGGCGGCGGTCTTTTTTTCATAGCGCCCATCGAGCGGCGACAAGGCGGTTAGCGCGGTAAGCGGTAGCGGCAACGAATTTGAACGGGGAGCGGTGGGTGCGGCGGAGGACATCGGAGACCTTGGAGGGATTACCGCAAAATTTTAACATGCGGGTTTGGCGCGGCGCGGGTACAAGAAGCGAGGCTGGATTCGCAAATCACGATGGTATACTTGCCGCCCCCAAGCTCCGGAACGTCCCAATGAAATTGATCGCCTCACGCACCAGCCCCTACGCCAGAAAGGTTCGCATCGCGATGGCCGAAAAACGCATCGAATGCGATTTCGCAGAGGAAAACGTGTGGGCCGCCGACACCAAAGTGACCGAGCATAATCCGCTCGGCAAAGTGCCGGTGCTGGTATTGGACGATGGTCTTGCGCTGTTCGATTCGCGCGTCATCGTCGAATATCTCGATGGCGTGAGCCCGGTCTCGCGTCTCATTCCCGAGAACAACCGCGACCGCATTCTGGTGAAGCGCTGGGAGGCGCTCGCCGATGGCATCGTGGATGCGGGAATCGCCGCGTTTCTTGAAAGAAAACGCACTGAGCCGCTGCAAAGCAAGGACTGGATCAACCGGCAATTCGGCAAAATTGAAGCCGGCATCTCGGTCGCCGCCGCCGAATTGGGCGAGCGCGAGTATTTTAATGGCACCGCGCTATCACTCGCGGATATCGCCATGGGCAGCGCGCTATTGTGGGTGGAATTCCGCCTGCCGCATTTGACGTGGCGCGCCTCGCACACCAATCTCAAATCGTGGATCGAAAAACTCGAGGCCCGTCAGGCGTTCATGGAAACGGTACCGCCAGCTGCTTAGTTTTGCGGTGAATTGCTAGCGAATCACGCCGCCGCCGAGACAAACGTCACCGGCATACACCACCGCCGATTGACCCGGCGTCACGGCCCATTGCGCATCGTCGAATCGCAAATTGAATTCGCTTTCGTTTGCGGCACTCAACGTGCAAGCGGAATCCACCTGACGGTAGCGGGTTTTGGCGGCAAGCGTCGCGCTCACCTCTGGCACGCCCGGGGCATGACCACTCACCCAGGCCGCATCCGCCGCAGCAAGTTCACGCGTCAATAACGAGGGATGATTGTGCCCTTGCACGACCAGCAACCGGTTGCGCGCAATGTCCTTGCCCGCCACAAACCAAGGCTCGCCGTCGCCCTCACGAGTGCCGCCGATGCCGAGACCCTGGCGCTGGCCCAGCGTGTAATACATTAGGCCTTCGTGGCGGCCCACGCGCTTGCCTTGCGGCGTTAGCATGTCGCCCGGCTCACGCGGCAGATAGCGTTGCAGGAATTCGCGAAACGGGCGCTCGCCGATAAAACAAATTCCGGTCGAATCTTTTTTCGCGTGATTCGGCAAACCGGCCTCCTCGGCGATCTTGCGTACGTCGGATTTCAACAAATGGCCGACCGGAAACATCGCTTTCGACAATTGATGTTGATTGAGTCGATGCAGAAAGTAACTTTGATCCTTGCCCGGATCGTGCCCCTTGAGCAGCTCGAATCCGCCGTCGGTTTCACGCACGCGCGCGTAGTGGCCGGTCGCGATGTGCGAAGCACCCAGTTGCATCGCGTGATCCAGGAATGCCTTGAACTTGATTTCCGCGTTGCACAGCACATCGGGGTTCGGTGTGCGCCCGGCCGCGTATTCGCGCAGGAATTCGGCGAACACGCGATCCTTGTACTCGGCCGCAAAATTCACCGCCTCCAAGTCGATGCCGATCACATCGGCGGCGGCAGCCGCGTCGATGAAATCCTGGCGCGTCGAGCAGTACTCGTCGTCGTCATCGTCTTCCCAGTTTTTCATGAAGAGACCGACGACATCGTACCCCTGCTGCTTAAGCAGCCACGCGGAGACGGACGAATCCACGCCGCCCGAGAGGCCTACGACGATGCGTTGTTTTGACATGGCCTGATTATCCGGTAGTTAAGATGAGTTTCGGCGAAACGGTGGCTTCACGTGCGCCCCCAAAATGCAAAGGGCGGAACCGAAGTTCCGCCCTTTGTGTCGCGGAAAAATTTCTCCGCGCCGAAATGCCCGGTGAATTACTTCTTCGGTGCGTCGGCTTTCTTATCTTTCATTTCTTTGTCGGCTTTGGCTTTTGCGGCTTTGGCTTCTTTTGCTTCTTTGGCTTTAGCGGCTTTAGCAGCTTTGGCTTCTTTCTTTTCCTTGGCCAGACGGGCTTTCTTGTCGGCGGCGGATTCTTTCATCGCTTCGTCTTTTTTGACTTCGGCTTTAGCGGGCGCAGCGGCAGCGACCGGCTTGGCAGCTTCAGCGGCTTTGGCCGGTGCAGCAGCAGCGGCAGGAGCAGCCGCCTTAGGAGCTTCAGCCTTGGCGGCAGGAGCAGCCGGTGCTTGCGCAGCAGCGTTCAGCGCGAAAGCTGCGAACAGGGCAGCAGCGACAGCGGAAATGGTTTTCATTGATGATTCCTTTGAGAGTGAGTGAAAAGCAGTTTTTTGACGTTAGTCGGTTCAGACAGATTTATGCCTGTCGCAATGATTAACGCGCGGAATTATAGTCGGTTGACAGTGATTTGTGAACCATTTATGACGAGCAAAAATATTGCAAGCCATTCACTTTTCAGGGTTTTTTGCCTGAATTGACGCGGCGCACCAAGTCGGCTGGAACAGTCTCCACGCGCCATGTGCCGCTTTCCAGGTTACCGAGCGACCAAGCGCCAATGGACATCCGTATCAAACGCAGGGTGGGATAGCCGATTTTGGCGGTCATACGGCGGATTTGCCGGTTCTTGCCCTCGGTAATGCTGATCTCCAGCCACGCCGTCGGGATACTCTGGCGAAATCGGACCGGTGGATTGCGTGGCCACAGATCCTTTGGTGGCGACAACATTTTTGCTTTTGCCGGTGCGGCAGTGAAATCGCCCAGATTGATGCCGATTCTCAGCGGATCCAGTTCTGCGTCCGTCGGCTCGCCCTCGACCTGCACCCAATAGGTTTTGACGATCTTGCGGGCGGGCTCAGCGATGCGCGCTTGCAGAATGCCGTCGTCGGTCAGCATCAACAGACCTTCGCTGTCGGTGTCGAGCCGACCGGCAGGGTAGATGTCCGGAACGTCGATGAAGTCTTTCAACGTTGGTTTGCCGGCCGACGGGCTGAATTGGCAAATGACGCCGTAGGGTTTGTTGAACGCGATCAGCATGGTTAGTGTAGTACTTTGCTATTTCTGGAACATTAAAACGCGTCTTTTTGCGCCATACGGCGTCGCAAATCCTCGTGATAGTCGCGGCTATCACTATGGTTTGCTCCTTGCCTGGCCCAAAAATCCATCGTTTTCATTTGTTCCAGAAATAGCAAAGCCCTACACGTGCAGTATGGACTGCGCGGGCGCCAAAAGTAAAAAACCCCCGCGATTTTCATCGCGGGGGTTTTGATCGTTACCGCTTGAGTGATTAAGCGTTGCCGATATTCGAAGCTTGTTTTCCTTTGGGGCCTTGCGTCACTTCGAAGCTGACTTTCTGGCCTTCTTTGAGTGTCTTGAAACCATTCATCTGGATCGCCGAAAAATGGGCGAAAAGATCATCGCTCCCATCGTCGGGGGTGATGAATCCAAAACCCTTTGCGTCGTTAAACCATTTGACTGTTCCTGTTGCCATGCTAGTGCGTCCTTTACCAAATCGGGTTGGAGAGCCCCGGAATCGTTTTGCTGTCAAGGCCCGCAACCGCAGGAATGCAAATGCAGACAACCTCAAAGCCAAACTCCAAACCGCCTTTTACCGGCTATCTTTTGGCAAGTCAATAGTTCACGGTTTTTTTCGCCTGAGCTCGTTGCAGGAATACAAATCGAAGCAGGAATCGCGCGCGGAACTTGCATCCGCGCACTTTTCCAGTGCGATCCGCACATCATCGAGGGACTTGAATGCGCGGCACCTTGCCCCTATTATTCAATGACACTTTCACATTCATTGGGCATTCCACAGTGGAAGGCAGTCAGAATGCTCAATCCCTCGCCTGCGGCGCGCGTGATCCGATGAAGCGGATCACCGTTTCGCTGGCGAGCGGACGTGCCGCTCGAATTCCCCGCTCAACCCCCAGCCCTCTCCCGGGTGCGGGAGAGGGTGAGAAGTGCCGAATTCACTATCGTGAATTGCGGAAATAAAATTGAACCCATGAGCACCCGGCAACCCAAATCAAACAACCAAGGCGGCACCGAACTCAAGGAAAAGCCGGCCAAGACCAAACCGCCCGCCATGTGGCAGGTGGTGATGTACAACGACGACTACACGCCAATGGAATTCGTCGTCGATGTGTTGACACGGGTGTTCGGCCACAACATGGATCGCGCCACACAAATCATGCTCAAAGTCCACACCGAAGGGCGCGGCATTTGCGGGATATTTCCGCGCGATGTGGCATCGATGAAGGTGGAGCAAGTGGTGGATCATGCCCGCAAGCACCAGCACCCGTTGCGCTGCGGCATGGAGGAAGTGTGAATCGTACTGAAGTTGCGAAATTCCGCCGCAGCCGTCTCGCCGTCGCACGCTCATTGGTTGTATGCTTGATCGTGTGATCAAGCGTTGCAGTCGTTATCAAGACGTTGTTCCGATTGAATGTTGAAAGGTAAATCATGATCGCCCAAGAACTCGAAGTCAGCCTGCACATGGCGTTTGTCGAAGCGCGGCAAAAACGCCACGAGTTCATCACGGTTGAACACTTGCTGCTTGCGCTGCTGGAGAACCCATCGGCGCAGGAAGTACTGAAGGCCTGCGCGGCAAAAGTCGACGAGTTGAAAAAAGCGTTGATCGAATTCATCGAACAACACACACCGATTGTCGCCGGCGACGGCGAGGTGAACACCCAACCGACACTCGGATTTCAGCGCGTGATTCAGCGCGCGATTCTGCATGTGCAATCGTCGGGCAAAAAAGAGGTCACCGGTGCCAACGTGCTAGTGGCGATCTATGGCGAACAGGATTCGCACGCGGTGTATTTCCTGCATCAGCAGGGCGTCTCACGCCTCGACTCGGTTAATTTCATTTCGCACGGCATGTCCAAAGCGGCGCCGACCCCCGGGCAAAACGACGACGCTGAAACCGAAAACGCCGAGGGCGAACAAGCCGGCGGTGCGCTGGAAAGTTTCACGCTGCACCTCAATCAAATGGCGATCGACGGCAAGATCGATCCGCTGATCGGCCGTGAGCATGAAGTCGAGCGGGTGATTCAGATACTCTGCCGCCGCCGCAAGAATAATCCACTGCTGGTGGGCGAAGCCGGTGTCGGCAAAACTGCGATTGCCGAAGGCCTCGCCAAACGCATCGTCGACGGCCAGGTGCCGGATATCCTCGCCAAGTCACAGGTGTATTCACTCGACATGGGTGCCTTGCTCGCCGGCACCAAATATCGCGGCGATTTCGAGCAGCGCTTAAAGGCGGTGTTGAAGCAGCTCACAGAAAACCCGAACGCAGTACTTTTCATCGACGAAATTCACACGTTGATCGGCGCGGGCTCCGCCTCGGGCGGCACGCTGGACGCCTCCAATTTGTTGAAGCCCGCGCTCTCGTCGGGGCAATTGAAATGCATCGGCGCGACCACTTATGGCGAATACCGCGGCATCTTCGAAAAGGATCACGCGCTCTCGCGGCGTTTCCAGAAAATCGATGTCACCGAGCCCTCGATTGCGGAAACCATCGAGATTCTTAAAGGTTTAAAGAGCCGTTTCGAGAGCCATCACGGCGTCAAATACACCTCCACCGCATTGACCACGGCGGCGGAGCTTTCGGCCAAATACATCAACGACCGCCACCTTCCTGACAAGGCGATCGACGTGATCGACGAAGCCGGTGCCGCGCAACGCATCGCACCGAAATCGAAGCAGAAAAAAACCATCGGCAAACCGGAGATCGAGGAAATCATCGCCAAGATTGCGCGAATTCCGGCGCGCAATGTGTCGTCTGATGATCGCAATGCCCTAAAGACGCTGGATCGCGATTTGAAATCGGTCGTATTCGGCCAGGATAAGGCGATCGAAGCGCTGTCGTCCGCGATCAAGATGGCGCGTTCGGGGCTCGGCAACACCGCGAAGCCGATCGGCTCGTTTCTGTTTTCCGGCCCGACCGGCGTCGGCAAGACTGAAGTCGCCAAGCAACTCGCGTTCATTCTCGGCGTCGAATTGATCCGCTTCGACATGTCGGAATACATGGAGCGCCACGCGGTGTCGCGATTGATCGGCGCGCCGCCCGGCTATGTCGGTTTTGATCAGGGCGGCCTGATGACCGAGGCGATCACCAAGCATCCCTACTCCGTGTTGCTGCTGGATGAAATCGAAAAAGCCCATCCTGATGTCTACAACGTGCTCTTGCAAGTGATGGATCACGGCACGCTCACCGACAACAATGGTCGCAAGGCGGACTTCCGTAACGTGGTGATCATCATGACCACCAACGCGGGTGCGTCCGAGCTCTCCAAATCAACAATGGGTTTCACCAACGAGAAAAAAGCCGGCGACGAAATGGCGGAAATCAAGCGAATATTCACGCCGGAGTTCCGCAACCGGTTGGACGCGACGATTTCCTTTGCACCACTCGATGAAGTCGTCATCATGCGCGTAGTCGATAAATTCCTGATGCAGCTTGAAGCGCAGTTGACGGAAAAGAAAGTCGATGTCACCTACACCGACGCGCTGAAGAAATATCTCGCCAAGAACGGCTTCGACCCCGCCATGGGCGCGCGGCCGATGGCGCGATTGATCCAGGATACGATTCGCCGCGCGCTGGCCGAAGAATTGTTGTTTGGCCGGCTCGCCACGGGTGGCAAAGTAACCATCGATATCGATGCCGACAACAAGGTGAAGCTCGACATCACTGAGGATAAAGTGCCGGTCGCGCAGGAAAGCTAGGCGACGATTACGCTCCAATCTCAACGGGCCGCCGATCATTGATCGGCGGCCCGTTGGCTTTTTTGCGGCATTAGTGCGCCGTCAAGATGTTTGCGCTATTCTTACGCCTCGCGGCGCGCTCCAGTGCCCGCCCCAAGAAAATCTTCGGAGGCCGATATGAACCGAACATTGCGCGTTGCGCTGTCGACAGGATTTCTCACAATTGCGATGCCAGGGTGGACACAAGCGCCCGCACCCACTGCACCCGCCGCTGCCGCGGCACCCGCTCCCTCGCCGCCGGCGTTTGCTGCATCGAATCTGAGCGCAAATGGCGTACGTTCGCTCGCCGCTAATTGCGCCGCCTGCCACGGCACCAATGGCAACAGCGCGGGCGGCGCGATTCCCGGATTGGCGGGCATGAACAAGGAATACTTTCTGAATCAATTGAAGGCCTTCAAAGAGGGCAAACGCGAGGCGACCGTGATGCATCAGATCGCCAAAGGCTATTCGGATGCGGAAGCCGCCGCCTTGGGCGATTATTTCGCCGCGCAGAAAAAATAACCCAACGGAATTCAGGAGAATCTCATGAACACGAATCGCAGAACGTTTTTGAAATCCTCGAGTGCCGTAGGCAGTGTAGCGGCGATGTCGGCGCTGGGCGGGTGCGCGTCGATCAGTGCAAGCGGCCCCAAAGTGGTGATTGTCGGCGGCGGCTACGGCGGCGCCACGGCGGCGCGGTACATCAAGATGTGGGCGCCGAATGTCGATGTCACGCTCGTCGAGCGCAACGCGGAATTCATTTCCTGCCCGATCTCGAACCTGGTGTTGGGCGGTTCGAAAACGATGCAGGACATCACCATCAGCTACGACGCACTCGCGAAAAAGCATGGCGTCAGAGTGGTGCGCGGCGAGGCCGTTGCGGTCGATGCGGACAAGAAGACCGTGCGGCTCGCGAACGGCGACACGCTCGCATTCGATCGGATAATTCTCTCGCCGGGCATCGATTTCATGTTCGAGGACATTCCTGGCCTCAATAACGCGGCCGCGCAGGAAAAAATTCTGCATGCTTGGAAAGCCGGCGCGCAGACGGTGGCCCTGAGAAAACAACTGGAAGCGATGAAGGATGGCGGTGTCGTCGCGATCTCGATTCCCGTCGCACCGTACCGTTGCCCACCCGGCCCGTACGAGCGCGCCTGCCAGATCGCCGCATACCTTAAGCAATCGAAACCGAAATCGAAAGTGGTGATTCTCGACGCCAATCCGGATGTGACCTCCAAGCCGGGACTCTTCAAAAAAGCGTGGGCGGAAATGTATCCCGGTATCGTCGAATATCGCGGCAATTCCAAAGTAGTCGATGTCGATGTGAAGACGATGACCGCAAAAATGGAAGTCGAAGAATTCAAAGCCGACGTGCTGAATATTTTGCCGCCGATGAAAGCCGGCGCGATCGCGAATCCGTTCATCACTGCCAACAAACGCTGGTGTGAAATCAACTGGCTGACCTACGAATCCAAGAATGTGCCGGGCGTGCATTTGATGGGCGACGCCTTGCAGATCGCTCCGGCGATGCCGAAGTCAGGACACATGGCCAACGCGCACGGCAAGGCCTGTGCGGCGGCGGTGGTGGCGATGTTGGCGGGCGAAGCGCCGAGTGCCAGCCCGACCCTTTCCAACACCTGCTATAGCTTTGTTTCCGCCGACAAAGTGATTCACGTCGCCTCGATCCACAAGTACGACGAGAAGGACAAGACCATGAAAGCGGTGCCGGGCTCGGGCGGCGTGTCGGCGGCGGCCAACGAGCTCGAAGGGCAATACGCGATGACCTGGGCGAAGAATATCTGGGCGGATGCGCTCGGCTAGATCAAGTATTGGCGGGCCTCTCCGGACGTTTTAGGCCGGAGAGCGCCGCCGATATTGGCGTTTTACTTTTTATCCGGTATCGAGAGCGACTTCACGTCGCCGCGCAGGCGCGGCTTTTCACCCGGCCGGATCGACGCCAGCAGCAACGCAGATTTGCGCAACATCTCGCTGCACGCACTGTCGTCAACGGTTTTTTCATCGCACAACGCCGCGCGTGCGAAGGGTCGCGTGCGCATCAACGCGTCTTCGCGCTTGGTGTACGCAGCCAATGTTGAATTAAACAAATACGCGCCACGCCGCGTGATGCCGTCGACGCACATCTCGATGCGCTCCGCGGGCTTTGCCGCGAGACAGCGTTCGCTCGCCGTGAACCGCTCCTGATTTCGCCCCCAGGTCTCATCGAGATCGACCATGAGTTGACCATTCACCGCGCGCATTTCCAGGAGCGGCGCTGGCGCGTCATGGCGACCGACAAAGGCGTTGTTCTCAAAAACGTCATATAGGTCGGTGAACTCTCCGCGATAAAGCGAGCAGCCGAATTTGCCATCTTCGATGCATTCCTCGCCGGCGAAAACTTCACCCAAATGCACCAATCGCACGCTGTCCGCATTGTCGACAAACGTGAAGACTTGATCGACCGCGCAACGCAAGACGGGCGTCGCTGGGGGCGACGCGGCGCACTCGTCGCGGATGAACAAGACGCCGTCCTTCCAGCCCGATCTCTTTTTCAGCGCCGCAAGCGCCTCTGCGGCGGCACCCGGTTGTCTTACCGTGAACCGAAATTCGAAGGCAGGTTGCGAAAGTGTCATGTCGAACGTCGTGGCCGTCGGTGTCGTCGGTGTTTTCGATTCCGCGCGGGCCTGCGCGATGATTTTCACCGGGCTTTCAAACAAGATACTCGACTGTGCGCGGGTCTCGGTGTGCGCGAGAAAGGCCGCGAGCACCACCAGACCGAAACCAAATATTTTTTTCACGGAGTGAGGAATCCCTTCAGCGCGTCAATTGTCTTGCCCGGTGCCTCTTGCATCATCGCGTGGCCGGACTCGTCGAACACCACCACGCGGCTGCCCGCCACCCGCGAAGCCAAGGCGTGCGCCGATTTCGGCGGCGTCATGATGTCGCGCCCGCCGGCAATGATCAGCGTGGGTGAGGAGATGGCGGCAATCGCCGCATCCTGAGGAAGATAGGCGGCGCATGCGGCAAGATCGTTCGCCAGCACGCCGGGCCGACTCTTTTCGAGCAATCGCTTGTAGGCCATCATCGATGAGGTACCCGGTGTGGGATTGCGGCCCCATTTCAATTGCGGCGCATGACCCCAGACGTTGAGCATGTCGAACGCTTCGGCCGGACGATCATGCGCCGCGTTCATCAAAATATCCGACACCGGCATCGGCACACCCGCACCCAGCAGCGCCAATTGCGGCACGCGGGCACCATGGCGTATCGCGCATTCCAACGCGATCAACGAGCCCATGCTGTGGCCAACCAGTGCCGCTTTGCTTACACCGCCATTGTCAAGCAAGTTGACGATCCAGTCGGCATAGTCCGCGATGGTGGACTTGGCTTCACCGAAGCTTTGGCCATGCCCCGGCAAATCGACTGCCATCGCGTTACAGCCGTGATGCGCGAAGTAGCGTGCCTGATACATCCACACGCTGTGATCGTTGGCGGCACCGTGAATGAAGACAACGCTTGGTTTGGCGGCATCGAAAGGTTTTCCGCCGGTGTAGACATAGGCCGGTTGTTGCTGGACGAGGAATTTCATGGCGCCAATTTTTCTACCGCATAAAGTGCCTTCGACAGATCTTCGATCAAATCATCGGCATGCTCGATGCCAATCGACAGGCGAATCGTGCCCTCGGAAATGCCCGCCGCCTGCAATGCCACGGCATCCATACGGAAATGAGTCGTGCTGGCGGGATGGATCACCAGCGATTTAGCGTCGCCGATGTTGGCGAGATGCGAAAATAGCGCGAGTTTTTCGATGAAGACTTTGCCCGCCGCGCGCCCGCCGTGGACATCGAAACTCACCACTGCGCCGGCACCGTCCGGCAACAATTCCGCGGCCAGCGCGCAATCGGAGTGCGACGGCAATTCCGGATACGTCACCTGCGCCACCGCCTTGTGCGCGGCCAGAAAAGCGACGATTTTCCGGGTATTCTCCACATGCCTTGGCATGCGCACATGCAACGTTTCGAGTCCTTGCAAAATCTGGAACGCCGTCATCGGAGCCATCGCAGCGCCGAAATCGCGGAGTCCCTCGCGACGCGCGCGCAACGCGAACGCGGCGACGCTGGATTCATCGCTCATCACCATGCCGTGAAAGCCGTCGTAGGGTTCGGTCAGCGTAGGAAATTTGCCAGACGCGCGCCAATCGAATGAACCGCCATCGATCAACACGCCGCCGATCACCACGCCGTGGCCGGAAAGAAATTTGGTCGCGGAATGCATGACGATATCGGCACCTTGCGACAGCGGCCGCGACAAAAACGGCGTAGTCAGTGTCGCATCGACCATCAACGGCAAACCCTGCGAATGCGCGATTTCCGCGACCATCGGCACATTCAACACGCCCAACCCCGGATTGCCGACGGTTTCGCCGAACAGCAGGCGCGTGTTCGGCTGGATGGCGGCGCGCCAGGCATCGGCATCGCGGCCATCGACAAACGTTGTGTCGATGCCGAACCTCGGCAGGGTGTACGAAAGCAGATTGTGCGAGCCACCGTATAACGCATTGGAGGCGACGATATGGCTGCCTGCGCCCATCAGCGTCGCAATCGCCAGATGCAATGCCGCCTGGCCCGACGCGACCGCGATGGCTGCCGGTCCTCCTTCCAGGGCCGCCATGCGTTCTTCAAATACACTCAATGTGGGATTCGATATTCGCGAGTAAACATGGCCGGGGCGCTCCAGATTGAAGAGCGACGCGGCGGTTTCGGTATCGGGGAAAACGAATGACGCCGTTTGATAAATCGGTACCGCGCGGGCGCCGGTCGCAGGATCGGGCGATTGGCCGGCATGTACCGCGAGAGTCTCAAGGCGGGGTGTTTTGGGCGAAGACATTATTTGCAGGGAAATTCAGTATCTTGCGTGGTAAACATCAGGCGTGGCATTAACTCTTGCCAGAACCCTGTTGTTTTTGTTATGGTGTCAGGTCTACTTGCGGAAAGTCATTCTCGTGCGGCACCTTTCAGTTCCTATTATCGCGGCTTTTTGTGCACTGGCGCTTGCCGGAACGGCGAACGCTGCGCCCGCGGAATCCGCGCAGAAGGCAAAGCCCACGACCGCGAAACAAAAAGCGACGCCGGATCTCAGCAAGGATGGCGGCCCCAATCTGCTCTCTCACGCGGCGATGGTATTTGATCCCGCCACCGGGCGCGCGCTGTATTCGAAAAACGCGGAAAACCCGGTGCCGATTGCCTCCATCACCAAACTGATGACGGCGATGGTGGTGCTCGAAGCGCGGCTCAGCATGGATGAAGCCGTGGTGATCGATAGTGCCGATATCGATACAATCAAAGGCTCGCGCTCGCGCTTGCCGGTCGGCAGCGCGTTTCGGCGCGAAGATTTGTTGCGGTTGGCATTGATGGCCTCCGACAATCGCGCCGCAGCCGCATTGGGTCGCACCTATCCGGGCGGCACCGCCGTTTTTGTCGAGGCGATGAATGCCAAGGCCACCCGCATCGGTTTGCACAACGCACGATTTGTCGATGCCACCGGCCTCGCACCGGCAAACGTCGCCAGCCCGCAGGATTTGGCCTTGCTCGTCGCGGAAGCCTCGACGTTCCCGCAAATCCGTGAATATTCCACGACGCCGCAATTGCATGTGACATTGCCGAACAGCAAGCGCTCGCTCGGCTTCACCAATACCAATGCGCTCGTGCGATCTTCAAACTGGGATATTGGCCTGTCCAAAACCGGCTACATCAATGAAGCCGGCAAGTGTCTGGTGATGCATGCAACCATCGGCAAGAATCCGGTGGTGATTGTGCTGCTTGATTCCTGGGGAAAATTGACGCGCGTGGGCGACGCAAATCGCATCAAGAAATGGCTGGAAAGCGGCAAGCATTTGGCGGCGCTGGGGGCAAAGGCGGGTTGAGTTGCGGGCTCCTGTACAACGACGCCACAAAACGCCGGGCTTGCCCGGCGTTGTCGTTTGCAGGGGCTATCTCTGCGTGACGTAGACATCGAATATTGATCGGCGTCCAATCTTGCCGAACGGTCATACGTTAAGATGCGGCCATGAAAGTCGGTCTTTTTGTCACCTGCCTAGTCGATCTCGTGCGACCCAACATCGGGTTCGCGGCGCTCAAGTTGCTGGAGGACGCGGGCTGCGACGTCGTCGTACCGGATAATCAAACCTGCTGCGGGCAACCCGGCTACAACTCTGGCGCGCGTGCGATCGCGAAACAGCTCGCAAAAAAAGTTCTCGCCGATTTTCGCGGCTGCGATTACGTGGTGGCGCCGTCGGGATCCTGCTCGGGGCAGATGAAAATTCACGCGGTTGAGGATCTGTTCAATGGCGAGCCCGAAGAAGCGGAGTTCCGCGCGCTCGCAGCGAAGTGGTTTGAGCTATCGGATTTTCTCGTCAACGTGTTGAAAATCGAAATGCCACTGGCACCGTTCGATGGCACCATCACCTATCACGATAGTTGCTCCGGCTTGCGTGAGCTCAATATCAAACAACAGCCGCGCGCGCTGCTCGCAAAATCTGGTTGCACCGTGATCGAAATGCAGGATGCCGAAAAATGCTGTGGATTCGGCGGAACGTTTTCGATCAAGCTCGGCGAAATTTCCACACGCATGGCGGAGAACAAATGCGTCAATATCGGTGTGACCGGTGCGGACGCGATAGTCGGCGGCGATCTCGGTTGTCTCTTGAACATCGAAGGCCGGCTGCGGCGCAATGGCGACATGAAAACCAAGGTGTATCACTTTGCAGAAATTGTGGCGGGAATGACGGAATGAATAAATCTTGCCACGGATTACACGGATAAATTCGGATGAAAACAGGCATCACACGAGAATGTAGAACGAGCATTGGTGCGGCTTCCAGAGCAATAATGTCGCGGGAAGCTCGCCAATGCTGGGGTTTTGCCTTTGAACGAATCCGTCTTTATCCGTGTAATCGGTGGCAAGCGTTTTCCAAGCGCGCGTAACCACCATGCAAATCCAAAGTATGCATTTCAAGCAAACGGCGAGCGCCAAACTCAACGACGCCGTATTGCAGACGGCATTGAAAAAATCCAAGGGGAAGTTCGTCGATGGCCGCGCCAAGGGGGTTGCCGAAATCGACAATTGGGAAGATCTCCGCACCCATGCGGCAGCGTTGCGCAATCGCGTGATCGACAATCTCGACGCTTACCTGATTGAATTCGAACGCAATGCGATTCGCCGTGGCGCGGTGGTTCATTGGGCGGAGACCGCCGAAGAGGCCAACGCAATCGTTCTTGAAATCGCGCGCAAAAACGCAGTGAAAACCATCACCAAATCGAAATCGATGGTGACAGAGGAAATCGCGTTGAACGATGCGCTGATCGGTGCCGGCATCCGTGTATTGGAAACCGATCTCGGCGAATACATTTTGCAATTGGCCGATGAGCCGCCTTCGCACATCGTCGCTCCCGCCGTGCATAAATCGAAAGAGCAAGTCGCGGAATTATTCATGAACGCACATCACAAACCCCGCCTGACGGATATCCCCGCGATGACACGTGAAGCGCGAGAAGAATTGCGCAGTCATTTTTTGGGTGCCGACATGGGCATCTCGGGGGCCAATTTCGTCATCGCCGAAACCGGCACCACGCTCACTGTTACCAACGAAGGCAATGCCGATCTGGTGACGACGATTCCGCGCATTCATTGCGTGGTCACCGGCATCGAAAAAGTCATTCCGACAATGGACGATTTCGCCACACTCATTCGCTTACTGCCGCGCTCGGCGATCGGCCAATCGATCGCCAATTATTTAACGCTGACCACTGGCGTGAAAGCGCCCGGTGAGACCGACGGGCCGGAACAGATGCATATCGTGCTGGTCGATGCGGGCCGCACCAAACTCGTTGGCAGCGACATGAAAGACATGCTGCGCTGCATCCGCTGCGGTGCCTGCATGAATCATTGTCCGGTGTACCAGAATGTCGGCGGTCACGCCTATGGCTGGGTGTATCCGGGGCCAATGGGCTCGGTGCTGACGCCGACCTATGTCGGCATTGAGAACGCCGGTGACTTGCCGAATGCCGCGACATTTTGTGGTGAATGCCAGGTGGTTTGCCCGGTGAAAATTCCCCTGCCGGATTTAATGCGCAAATGGCGCGAGCGACAATTCGATATGAAGCTGCGGCCCTTCGGCGAGCGATTCGCGATTTCGGTCTGGAGTTTCTTCGTCGCACGGCCTGCACTGTATGCATTTGCATCGCGCATCGGCGCACGCATCGCAGCGCTGATGGGCGGCAAGGAAAAGCTGATTCATTCGCTGCCCGGCATCGATGGTTGGACCCAGGGCCGCGACATGCCGGCGCCGGCGGGCAAGACCTTTCGCGAGCTGTACGCGGCTAAGAACAAGCGATGAGCGCCCGCGACAATATTCTCGCTCGCATCCGTCGGCAGACTGGCAGATCGGGTGAAACCACCGAAGCTGAACTCGCTGCGGTGAGGGGTCACATTGCGCGATTCGAGCGTGGGCCGCAGCCTTCGATTTCGCGCCATGATCCGATTGATAATTTCATCCGCGAGTGCGCGCGACTCAGTACGACGATCACAGAGATTGCGGAGCCCGCGCACATCCCGATGGAAGCGGCGCGTTATCTCACCGAGAAGTCGCTGCCGATGCGCGCCGTCGGGTGGCATGAACATGCCGCGCTCGATTGGGCGGGTGCGGGCATTGCGTTCGATGCGCGTCCCGCGACCGGCGACGACCTGGTCGGTGTGACCGGGTGCTTTTGTGCCATCGGCGAGACCGGCACGCTGTTGCTGCTCGGCGCGCCCGAGACGCCAAAGGCGACCGCGCTGCTGCCCGAGACGCACATCTGTGTAGTTTCAAAGCGCCGTATCGTCGCGACCATGGAAGACTCGTTCCAACTCATTCGCGATGAGCGGGGCGAGCCGCCGCGCGCCACTTTTTTTGTCTCCGGGCCTTCGCGCACGGCCGACATCGAGCAGACGATTGTGATCGGCGCGCACGGGCCCTATCGCGTGCATGTCATCCTCGTTCCATAGCCCCCTTCGCCACCGCCCAAGAATTTTCCACCATGACTACTGAACTCATTCGCGTCGCCGGCATCCCTCTCGACTTTATTTTGTTCGCGTTGACACTTCTCGGGGTCGCGCTGTTCCACGCGCATACCTTGCGCATCGCGGTGACGGGCATGATCGCCATTGCGCTCTACAAAATTATTTTCACCGGCTTTAAAACCGGCGCGGGCATCGGCGGATTCGTGCTGCATCTGGGGCACGAGTGGGTCATCCTCACCAATCTCCTGTGCCTGTTGGTCGGTTTCGCGCTGCTCTCGCGCCATTTCGAAATGAGTCGCGTGCCGGTGGTGTTGCCGAAATATTTGCCCGAGGACTGGAAGGGCGCCTTCGTCATGTTGATCATGGTGTTCGTGTTGTCGTCCTTCCTCGACAATATTGCGGCGGCTTTGATCGGCGGCGCGATGGCGCACCAATTGTTTCGCGGCAAGGTGCATATCGGCTATCTCGCCGCGATCGTGGCCGCATCGAACGCAGGGGGATCGGGCAGCGTGGTCGGCGACACGACCACCACCATGCTGTGGATCTCCGGGGTGAGACCGGGGCAGGTGTTCGATGCGTATGTCGCGGCCGTGGTCGCGCTCGTTGTCTGCGGCATACCCGCGTCGCTGCAACAGCACAAGTATTCGCCGATCCTGAAAAACGCCCACGAGCATACCCACGTCGATTGGGCACGGTTGGGGATCGTTGCGCTGATTTTGGTGATGGCCATCGTGGTCAATGTCACTGTCAACGTCAAATTCAACGCGCTGGCGGATCATTTCCCCTTTATCGGTGTCGCGGTATGGGTGGCGATTTTGATTTCATTGCCGATCCGGCGACCTGATTGGGAAGTGGTGCCCGGCGCATTCAAAGGCGCGATTTTCTTGCTGTCACTGGTGATGTGCGCCTCCATGATGCCGGTCGAAGAATTGCCGGTTGCATCGTGGGTAAGCGCGCTGGGCTTGGGCTTCGTCTCGGCCGTGTTTGACAACATCCCCTTGACCGCGCTCGCCATCAAGCAGGGCGGCTATGACTGGGGATTTCTCGCCTATGCGGTCGGCTTCGGTGGCTCGATGATCTGGTTCGGCTCCTCGGCCGGTGTCGCGCTGGTCAGCATGTATCCTGAGGGCAAATCGGTCGGTTTGTGGTTGAAGCACGGCTGGCATGTGGCGGTGGCATATGTGGTGGGGTTTTTTGTCATGCTCGCGGTATTGGGTTGGCACCCCGACGCGCCGGTCCAGCGCACCCCGGTTGTACCTACCTCAAACGTCGCGCCGCTGACCAAGTAGTCGGCGCATATTGTGCGAGCATTCGTTTGCGCTAGTTCAACGATTGCTGCGCCGCACAAACGTATTTTAATAACAGGCATTACGACGTTTTTTTGATGCATGTCTATTGCGCAACCACTGCGGGGCGACTAGCATCCAACGTTGTCCGACGATATTCGACAGGGCGACCGTGGCGAGGTATATTTTCGGCATTTCGCCGCGCCGTGGATGCGGCACCGAATCAAATTTTTCGTACCGTGGCACCACCAATCATAACCAGGAGGATGTATGGCTGAAGAAATGAAGTCGACCGATACAATCGAAAAGAGCAAACCGGCGCGCCGCAAATTCTTGGCGGGTTCTGCCGCCGCTGCAGGTGCCGTGGTTACCGGTTTTCCAATGATCGCCAAGGCGCAGACCGGCCCGATCAACATGCGCTGGCAATCGACCTGGCCCGCGAAAGATATTTTCCACGAGTACGCCTCCGACTTTGCCAAAAAAGTCAACGACATGACCGGCGGCGATCTGAAAATCGACGTGCTGCCGGCTGGATCAGTGGTTCCGGCGTTCGGCTTGTTGGATGCCGTGTCGAAAGGTACGCTTGACGGCGGCCACGGCGTATTGGGTTACAACTACGGTCGGCAGAACGCGCTGGCCTTGTGGAATTCCGGTCCGGCGTTCGGTATGGATGCC
>JANPBQ010000165.1:0-9137 GCA_031430555.1 Betaproteobacteria bacterium | reverse complement strand
TTACCAGGGGTCAATCCCAATAGCTCGGACCTTTGCAAGGGCGGAGGCGGAAGCAATTTGGCCAAGAATTTTGCAGTTTCAC
The DNA here is from genome assembly GCA_031430555.1 of Betaproteobacteria bacterium. GTDB lineage: Bacteria > Pseudomonadota > Gammaproteobacteria > Burkholderiales > Usitatibacteraceae > UKL13-2. The sequence goes on along the minus strand of JANPBQ010000165.1, from coordinate 9,055 downwards.
GGAGGTTCAATGGCAACAAAACCAAACACAGTGCTCGAATCCATCCGCAAATCCGGTGTTGGCAAAGTCAAGGTTGCCGTCTCCGACATCGACGGCATCCTGCGCGGGAAATACCTGCATCGCGACAAATTCTTCGGCGCGGTCGAAGGCGGCTTCGGTTTTTGCGATGTCGTGTTCGGCTGGGATTCTTCCGATAACTGCTACGACAACGCGAAAGTCACCGGCTGGCAACACGGCTTTCCCGACGCGACCGCGCGGCTTGATCTCACCACCCACCGCAAGGTTCCATGGGATGGCAACGTCGATTTTTTCCTCGGGGAATTCATCAACACTGACGGCAGCCCCTACCCGGTATGCCCGCGCCAGACATTGAAAAAAGTGCTGAAGCGCGCCGAAAAATTGGGTGTGTTGCCGATGTGCGGCATCGAATTCGAGTGGTTCAATTTCGCCGAAACCCCGCAAAGCTGGGCTGCAAAGAAGGGCGTCGGGCCGGAGCCGATCACACCGGGCATGTTCGGCTACTCCTTGCTACGGATGAATCACAAACGCGAATTCTTTAACGCGCTGATGGATGAGATGCCGCAATTTGGCGTACCGATCGAAGGGTTGCATACGGAGACCGGCCCCGGCGTGTATGAAGTCGCGATCATGTTTTCCGAGGCGCTGGAAGCGGCCGATCGCGCGATCTTGTTCAAGACGGGCGCGAAAGAAATCGGCTCGCGCTTCGGCATCATGCCGAGCTTCATGGCGAAGTGGAGCGCGCAATATCCCGGTTGCAGCGGGCATATTCACCAAAGCCTGTCGGACGGGAAAAAGAATCTGTTTTACGACGCGAAGAGTCCGCGCTCGATGAGCAAACTGTTTGAAAGCTACCTCGCCGGTCAGGTCGCGTGTCTGATGGAGTTCGCGCCGATGTTTTGGCCGACCATCAATAGTTACAAGCGCCTGGTCGATGGTTTCTGGGCACCGGTAAAACCAACTTGGGGTCTTGATAATCGTACCGCAAGTTTTCGCGTGATCGCGGGCAGCCCGAAGGCGACGCGGCTGGAGACGCGTTGTCCGGGCGCGGATATGAATCCCTACCTGGCTACCGCCGCGATGATCGCGGCCGGCCTGCATGGCGTGGAAAAAGGCTTGAAGCTCACCACACCGCCGATCACGGGAACCAATCAGGGTGCTGAAAATATTCCGCGTGCACCGCGCACGTTGATTGAGACAACTCGCAATTTTCAGCAATCGAAAATTGCCCGCGATTGGCTGGGCGATACCTTTGTCGATCACTACGCCGCGACGCGGGAATGGGAATGGCGGCAGTGGCTGGATTGCGTGACGGATTGGGAGTTGAAGCGGTATTTTGAGATTATTTGAGAACGTAGCCATAGTAGAAGGACTTGCGCCTTGATTCAGCGCGACGATGCATCAAATGTCTCCCCGGCGCAGGCCGGGGCCCAATTTTTGTTGTTGCGGCATTGAATCAAACTTGGGCCCCGGCCTGCGCCGGGGAGACAAAGAATTGCGTGGCCGAACTCGACAATAGGCGCGGCTTTCAGCCAAAAAATGGTTGTAATGCCGCACCAGTGCTAGAGTTTTTCTAAATTTCCCTTTGGAAAAACATCAACGTAGCTGAGAAATCTCAATGACCATCACCAAATTTTCCTTCCCCACCACCATTCATTTCGGCGCGGGCGCGCGAAAATTGCTCGCTGCGCATCTGCGCAGCATGAACCTGAAGCGGCCATTGATCGTTACCGACAAAGGGCTCGCCGCATTGCCGTTGATCGCCGAAATCTCTGCAGATCTCAGCGCGGCGGGACTGGTGCCATCGACCTACGGCGGCATCTGGGGCAACCCCACCGGCAGCCAGGTGATGAATGGCGCGGCGGCCTACAAAGCCCACCATGCCGATTGCGTGGTCGGCATCGGCGGAGGTGCTGCGTTGGATGTCGCCAAAGTCGTCGGCTTGATGGCGACGCACCCGGGCGATGTCATGGAGTACGTCTGGGATCACCCAAAGGTACGTGCGATCGATCAATTCCTGCCGCACTTTGTCGCGTTGCCCACCACCTCCGGCACCGGCAGTGAAGTTGGCCGCAGCAGCGTGATCAGCGAAGAGCAATCGCATGTGAAGCGGGTGATTTTTTCGCCGTTGATTTTGGCCAAGGTGGTGTTCGCCGATCCGGAATTGACGATTGGCTTGCCACCACATGTGACCGCAGCAACCGGCATGGACGCGATCACGCACAACGTCGAAAGCTATTTGTCGCCTGCCTATCATCCGCTGTGCGATGGCATCGCATTGGAGGGCACGCGCATTGCGGCACACGCGTTGCTCATCGCGGTAAAGGAGCCGGGCAATTTGCAGGCTCGCGCCGACATGATGATGAGCTCCATGATGGGGGCGATTGCGTTCCAGAAAGATTTGGGTGCGGTGCATTCCTGCGCGCACGCGCTCGGCACCGTATGCGATTTGCATCATGGACTCGCGAACGCGTTGATGATCGATACCGTGATGGCGTGGAATATCGAGGCGGTGCCGGCGAAATTCGATGAGCTTGCGCACGCGGTCGGCATTGCGGGTGGCGGCAACGCGTTCGTGCCGTGGCTTAAAAGCCTTAAGCAGCAAATTGGTATCGCGGCAAATCTGTCGGCAGCGGGCGTGAAGCGGGAGCAGTTGCCGCGGCTGGTGGAAATTGCCACCGCCGACATTTGCCATCAAACCAATCCACGGCCTTGCGTGGCGGCCGATTTTGAGCGGCTGTTTGCGCAGGCGCTTTAAGCACCCGTTGATTGAACGAACTTGGATCCCCGAGTTCGCGGGAATTACGGAATTTTTTGCCGGACTGACGGCGAATCGAAAGTGACAGATGAACAAATTGAAAATATTTAATCCTGCCAGCAATGAGTTGATCGTCGAAGTCGACGCCGATGATGCTGCAAGTGTCGCCGCCAAAGCCACGCTCGCGCGCGGCGCGCAACCGGCCTGGGCCGCGAAACCGCTGGCGGAACGCAAAGCCTGCATCGTTCGTTTTCGCGCATTGCTGCTGGAGCGCATCGAGCCGCTGGCTCACACCTTGACCTCCGAAGTCGGTAAACCGATCAAACAATCGCGTAACGAAATCAATGGACTGGTCTCGCGCATTGATTTTTTTCTCGACAAGGTGGAAACCGCCGCCGGCATGGAAACCGTGATGGCCGACGCGGGCATGACCGAGCGCATCGGCCACGAAGCCCTGGGGGTCATCGGCAATATTTCCGCGTGGAATTACCCATATTTTGTCGGCGGCAATGTCTTCGTGCCGGCGTTGCTCACAGGTAACGCGGTACTCTATAAACCTTCCGAATTCGCGACGCTCACCGGCTGGCATATCGCGCGGCTGCTGCACGAAGCGGGCATCCCCAATGATATTTTCATTCCGGTGGTGGGCGCGGGATTGGTCGGTGCCGCACTTTTGGATCAAAAGCTCGATGGCGTTTTCTTCACCGGTTCGTATGCCACCGGGGCGAGGATCGCGTCGATCATCGGCCCGCGCATGATGCGCCTGCAACTGGAACTTGGCGGCAAAGATCCCATCTATGTGCGCGCCGATGCCGATGTCAAAAATGCCGCCGAATCGCTCGCCGATGGCGCGATGTACAACACGGGGCAGAGCTGCTGCTCGGTCGAACGCATCTATGTGCATGCGAGCATTTACGCGGCGTTTCTGGATGCGTTTGTTGAGACGGTGCGAGGATTCAAGATTGGCGAACCGATGGATGAAACGACCTACATTGGCGCTATCACCCGCGCGCCGCAGCTTGACGTGCTCGACGCGCAGGTGGCCGATGCGCTTGGCAAAGGTGCACGGCTACTGGTCGGCGGCCACCGCATCAAACAGGCCGGCAACTGGTTCGAGCCGACTGTTATTGCCGACACCAATCACGAAATGGAACTGATGCGTGAAGAAAGTTTTGGACCCGTCATCGGCATCCAATGTGTCGCCGGCGACGACGAAGCAATTGCGCTCATGAACGACACGCGCTACGGCCTGACGGCAGGCGTATTCACGCACGATGGGGTGGCCGCGGAGGCCTTGCTTGCACGCGTCAACGCGGGCTCTGTTTACTGGAATTGCTGTGACCGCGTCAGTCCGCGATTACCCTGGTCCGGTCGCGGCGATTCAGGGGTCGGACTCACGCTTTCGACCTATGGTATTCAGGCTTTCACGCGTCCCAAGGCCTGGCATTTGCGCAATCCATGAGTCGCGCGACGAGGCTCGCGCTGTTTGATCTCGACAACACGCTGCTCACAGGGGACAGCGATGTGTTGTGGGTCGAATTCCTGCTGGCGCGGGGCATGCTCGACGCGACTTTCGCCGCAGCGAACGCCGACATGGATCGGCGCTATCGCGCGGGGCTCGCGACAGCGCAGGAATTCTGCGCCCTGTATGTTTCGACCCTGACCCACATGACGCGCGCCGCGGGTGAGGCGCTGCGTCAGGACTTTCACACCGCGATCATCCGGCCGCGCATTCCCTCGGCCGCGCGGGCATTGGTCGAGTCGCACCGCGCTGCCGGAGACACGCTCGTGATGACCACCGCGACCAACCGTTTCATCACCGAATTGACGGCCATTGAATTCGCGATCGATCACCTTATCGCCACGGAAGTGGAGGCGGTGGCCGACGGATTTACCGGCAAGGCGGCGGGCGTGCTGAACATGCGCGAAGGCAAAGTTGCGCGGCTCCAACAGTGGCTCTTCGCACGCGGCGAACCGGAGCGCCTGTTAGGCGGCGCGACGTTCTACAGCGACTCGATCAACGACTTGCCGTTGTTGTCGTGCGTGGGAACACCGGTTGCGGTGGACCCGGATGAAAAGCTGCGCGCGGAAGCGCTGCGGCGCGGCTGGGCCATCATGGCGCTGGCGCGCCACCCAACGAAGGAAATCTAGGGAATCGCCGATCAATGTCTAGCACTGGCGGGGCTTTCGGGCCACAATCCCGCCAAACACTGCGCCAATGCTAGACTTTGACGGACTTAAACATAGCGGCATGAATAGCGCCACTTATTGCACGCAAAGAGTAGGTCAGGTTGCCGAAGGCTACCTGACAACACGAGGGCCACTGAAATGTTGGGTAGCCTTTGGCAACCCAACCTACTGGCCTCATCGAGGCGGCAGAATTTTGACGTCGCGTTTAGACGCTATCCGCGCCCCACAAAAGGCATCGTCGTCGGCAATATCGTGAGGTACTGGATGTTGGCTACCAGCGGCAGATTCGCCATGCCCACCACCGCATTCGCAACGTGCGCGACATCGAGTCGGCGTTCGGGCTTCAGACTGCCATCGGCTTGCATGGCACCTTGTTCGGTGTGCGCGGTCATATCGGTTGCGGCGTTGCCGATGTCGATTTGCCCGACCGAAATATCGTGTGCGCGCCCATCGAGCGAGGCGGCGCGGGTAAGGCCCAGCACGCCATGCTTGGTCGCGGAATAGGCAATCGATTCGGGGCGTGGTGAATACGCCGCGAGCGAGCCGTTGTTGATGATGCGTCCGCCGCGCGGTGTCTGACGTTTCATTTGCCGGAACGCGTGTTGCAGGCAGAGAAACATGCCGGTGAGATTGGTGTCGACCGCGATCCGCCAATCCTCAAGTGCGATGGCGTCGATGGCCTGGTGTTTGGGAAAAATACCGGCGTTGTTGAACAATAAATCAACACGGCCAAATTTCGACACGACCTCCGCAAACATCGCGTCGATCGCCGACGGATCGGTGACATCGGCCACCACCGCATGTGCGCGGCTTGAGATGTCGGCAAACGGGTCGCCCGCGCCGGCGATCACTTTCTCCAGCGAGGCGCGACCTCGGCCGCAAAACGCCACGCGCCAGCCGTCATGAATCAGCGCCGTCGCACACGCGGCACAGATGCCGCGTGACGCACCCGTGACGAGTGCGACACGGTTATGCGGGGTGATTTTAACAAGCACGGTTGGCCTACCAGGGCAACGAATACGTTTTCACGTTGGTGAAGGCTTTGCAGCATTCCTGAACGCCTTCTTTCACACCGGTGCCGGAATCCTTGATGCCGCCGAAGGGGGTAACCTCCAATCGGTAGCCGGGCACTTCCCACACGTTCACCGAGCCGACGTTGAGTTCCTTCACGAAACGCATGATGTCATCGAGACGATTCGTGCAAACGCCGGATGAAAGGCCGTAGTCGGTGCAGTTCACAAGGCGAATCGCGTCGCTCACATCCTTGAACGTGATCACCGGCGAGACCGGGCCGAAGGTCTCGTATTTCACGACATGCATTTCCGGCTTGACACGGTCGATCAAAGTCGGCGAATACGAGGCTCCATTGCGCTGGTTACCGTGCAGGAGCCGGGCACCTTCGCTGACGGCGGTATTGACGAGCGTTTCAAAGCGCATCGCGGAATTTTCATCGATCACGGTGCCCATGTCGACTTTCGGATCGAGCGGATCGCCGTATGTCCACGCGCGCGTTTTGGCAAGCAGCGCCTCGGTGAAATCGGCGGCAACTTTTTCATGCACCAGAATGCGTTTCACCGCCGTGCAGCGCTGGCCGGAATTCTTGTACGAACCATTGGCGGCGAGTTCGGCGGCCTTCACGACATCCGCGTCATCCATGACCACGATGGGATCGTTGCCGCCCAACTCCAGCACCTGGCGTTTATAGACCGCCTTGCCGGAAATGTATTTGCCGATCGCGACTCCGCCGGTAAACGTGACCAGATCAATGTCCGCGTTGGTCAGCATTTCGTCGGCGATTTCTTTCGGGTCGCCGGTGATGACCGACAACATTTCTGGCGGCAAACCGGCTTCGTAGAGAATATCGGCGAGCGCAATGGCCGCAAGAGGCGTTTTCTCAGTCGGCTTCAACACCATGCGATTGTTGGTCGCCACACTGGGGGCCACTTTATGGATGACCTGATTCAGGGGATGGTTAAACGGCGTAATCGCGGAAATCACGCCCAGCAGCGGCTCACGCATGGTGTGCACGCGCCTTGATTTGCCGTGATGCGTGAGATCGCAGGAAAACGATTGGCCGTCATCGACCAAGGCCTGCTGGGCCGAAAACAACAACACGTCCGAGGCGCGCCCCACTTCGTAGAGTGTGTCCTTGATGCAAAGGCCGGATTCCAGCGTGATCAAACGCGCCATTTCATGAAGACGCGAGGCGATGATTTCGCCCGCGCGCATGAGAATTTTGTAGCGCTCATAACGCGTGAGCGTTGGTTTATATTGACGCGCGATGCGAAATGCACGGCGTACATCTTCGACCGAGGCTTTCGGCACGGTCGCGATCACCTCTCCCGTGTACGGATAGCGGATTTCGATGACGCGGTCGGTATGCACTTTTTCGCCAGCGATGCGCATGGCTTCGCGAATGGGGGCATCGACGGTTTTGACTCGGGCATGCATGGTGTTCTCCGGTTTCAATGTTTCAAAAGTTATACGGATACCGCTTCTTCGGTGAGACAGGCGTCCAGAATGTCGATGGCGGCGTCCATTTGCGGTTCGGTGGTGGTGAGTGGCGGCGTCCACGTCAACACATTGCCCATCGTGGTCTTGAACGAAAGCCCGCGCGACAGCGATCGGTAAAGTATGCGCTCGGCCACGTCAGTCGCCGGTGTTTTGCGCGCGCGATCTGTGACCAGTTCGATTCCCAGCAACAGCCCGCGTCCCCGTACGTCGCCGATCAATGAATGGCGTCGCTTCAGTTCTTGCAGGCGTCCCAAGGCATGCGCACCCACGCGCGCCGCATTTTCGACCAGGCCTTCACGCTCGATCACTTCCAGTGTCGCGATCGCTGCGCGCGCGGTGACGGGGTTTTTTTCGTGTGTGTAATGGCCCAACGCAAACTCACCGGCCACGTTGAAGTCTTCGCGCGCCAGGCAAGCCGCAATCGGTAGCACGCCTCCGCCCAACGCCTTGCCGAGTACAACAATGTCAGGAATCGCGCCATCATGTTCGGCGGCAAAAAACTTCCCGGTCTTACCGAGTCCGGTGGGGATCTCGTCGAAGATCAGCAGCGTACCGTGGGCATGGCAAGCCTCGCGCACCGCCTGCCAATAGCCCGGTGGCGGAATGTAGGGCACCGCGCGTGCCGGTTCCGCGATCACGGCCGCGACATCACCTTCGCGTTCCAGCACGTACTTCACCATCGCCGCGCACGCAAGCTTGCACTGCGAAATGTTTGGCTGGCCTTCGTCATCGACCGGGTGGCCGTAGGCACAGCGATAGCAACCGAAGGGCGCGATGTGTTCGCTGCCCGCAAGTAGTGGGCCGAAGCGTCCCGAACGGAACAGCGATTCACCGCCGGCGCTGCTGGCACCAAATCCGGCACCGTGAAACGCATCCCAGAAACTCAGCGTTTTGAAACGCCCCGTGACGAGGCGCGCGAGTTTGATCGCCACTTCGACTGCGTCCGAACCGCCCGTCGTGAACAGTACGCGCCCCCGCGCGCCGGTGAGCCGCTTGAATTGCGCGCCCAAGGCCTCGGCGAGTTCGACGGCGCGATCGCAGGCAAAGCGGCGCGGCGCGAAGGAAAGTTCATCCAGTTGCGATTTGATCGCCGCAATCACATGCGGATGCGCGTAGCCGACGTGATGAACATTGTTGCCATGAAAATCCATGTAGCGCCGACCCGCCATGTCTTCGATGAATATTCCTTCCGCCTTGCGGATCGCCGAGAGACACGGTGTCGAGACCGATTGGTGCAGAAATGCCGCGTTGTCACGTGAGAGCAGCGCGCGTGTTCGCGCATCAAGATTCTTGTCCTGCCATGCAACGCGGCGCGGGCCAAGGTTAAAGTCGCCTTCGGATGGTGTCGGTGCCACAGGCGTAAGTTTCGGTCTCATCGTGAATTCTCAACCGACCGCCTTAGAGATGCGCGCCCGCGCCCAGGCCGAAAGCAGCTCGGCCGCAATCACGATCGCGATGACGGTCAAAATGATCGCCGAGACTTCGCGCGATTCGACCCTTTGGACGCTCTCGCGCAAGTGAAATCCGATGCCGCCGGCACCAAAAAACCCGACCACGGTGGAGGCGCGAAACACC
>JANPBQ010000164.1:0-1604 GCA_031430555.1 Betaproteobacteria bacterium | reverse complement strand
GCTGATAAGGACCCGGCCAGCAAAATCCATCAAGGACAACAGGTGCAATCCCTGAAACACAGTCCGGATCTATGGCTGCAATCTTTACCTTCTCACCATCACTAAATGATCGCTTGGCAAACCGGGGGCGTCCATCTATGGGGTTTGCGAATCGTGATTGCCGCGTGGCGTTTCTAACGCACCTTCTGCCCACCGCCACCCGCGCGACCAAACGAACGTGTGCCGACTGGCTTGTTTTGTCCGGTGCCGAGTGGGTAGCCTTGCCGCTTTTGCTGCGTTGGCGCACCGCCCGGTTTCGCGTGACTTTTTGTTTGCGCGCGGCCCTGCCCGGGTCGTCCTTGCGTGCGTCCGCCGGGACGATGGCCGGGCGTGCGCAACTGAATCGGTTCGGGCTTCGCGTGCGGATCGGGCTCGAAGCCGGGAATGACGACGCTTGGAATGTCGCGTTTGATGAGTCGCTCGATGGCGTGCAGATAAGCCTTTTCATCGATGCACACCAGTGAAATCGCCTCACCCAACGCCCCAGCGCGACCGGTACGCCCGATGCGGTGCACATAGTCCTCGGCGACGTTCGGCAAGTCGTAATTCACGACGTGCGGCAATTGATCGATATCGATACCGCGTGCGGCGATGTCGGTCGCAACCAGAACTTGCAAGTCGCCGGTCTTGAATTCCGCGAGCGCCTTGGTGCGGGCACTCTGGCTCTTGTTACCGTGGATCGCGAGCGAGGTGATGCCGTCTTTGTTGAGCAACTCTGCGAGACGATTGGCACCGTGTTTGGTGCGGGTGAACACCAGCACCTGATGCCAATTTTGGCTCTTGATGAGATGCGACAACAACTGGCGCTTTTTGTCGCGATCAACCGGGTGAATCTTTTGCGTGATGGCTTCAACGGTTGAATTGCGCCGCGCGACTTCGATCAGCGCAGGGTTGTCGAGGAGATTATCGGCGAGGGTCTTGATCTCGTCGGAAAAAGTCGCTGAGAACAACAAATTCTGGCGCTTTGGTGGCAACAGTTTCAGCACGCGTTTGATGTCGTGGATGAAGCCCATATCGAGCATGCGGTCGGCTTCGTCGAGCACCAAAATTTCAACGTGCGACAGATCGAGTGCCCGCTGTTGATGCAGATCGAGCAGACGGCCCGGCGTGGCGACGACGATATCGACGCCGCGCTTCAAGGCCGCAATCTGCGGATTGATGCCGACGCCGCCGAAGATCACGACGGAAGAAAATTTCGAATACTTGCCGTAGGTGCGAACCGATTCTTCCACCTGTGCCGCGAGTTCGCGGGTCGGTGTGAGAATCAATGCGCGAACCGCTTTGGTGCCGGTAATTTTTTTCGATGCCACCAGCGATAAACGTTGCAATAGCGGCAGCACGAAACCGGCGGTTTTGCCGGTGCCGGTTTGCGCGCCGGCGAGCAAATCGCCGCCGCCGAGCACGGCGGGGATCGCCTGCATCTGGATCGGGGTGGGAATGGTGTAGCCGTGTTCAGTGACGGCGCGCACGAGTGTCTCGGACAAGCCGAGGGAGGCGAATGACATGATTTACTTTTTGAGGGAGTCGGCCTGTCACCGCAGAGGGCGCCAGTCGGAGGCAAACGG
>JANPBQ010000163.1:0-11142 GCA_031430555.1 Betaproteobacteria bacterium | reverse complement strand
ATCCTTGCTTGATGTTTGAACGATCGTGGTTTGTGGCAAGACGTTGGTAGGCGACACAGTAGGAAAATTCGTGTGTCACGAGCAGCGGTAAACACCGCGACGGGATTCTATTTTCTTGACTTTGTGGGAAGCCCTTGTAGTCCGAGGTAAAAGGCGCCGCGCTTTTGCGGCGTCCAGCGACCGAAGGGAGCGACCTTGAGCGACGTTAGGCGGCACTGCGCGCACGGCTGCCGAGGTGCAACTGCTCGCCGACGGAGTATGCCTGCGCCAGCAGCGAGGCGAACTCTGGCGCTTCGGCTTGAGCGACCGAGACGAGCTTGAAGTGGTGGACGTGATTCCTCGGAGAAAAGGTCTCGATCTTGAAGAACAGGGGACTGGGGGTGGCCTGGGCCAGAACCAGATGACCTACAAAGTAGCTCTTGCGTGGCGTGAGCTGGGCGAACGAGATGCGCGTTTGAAAGGCGATTCGAGTTTTCTCAGGCAGCACGGTCACGGGTCCGAACTTGCGCAGTGCCGCGAGAAACGCAGCATAGAGTTCCCTGAGCTTTGCGTCGCGGCCTACAAAGTGGTGCTCGAGGTCGAGCGCCGCGCACGTGTGTGCCTGATTGCGGTTGGCAAAGGATCTACCGCAGGCGCTGCAAGTCCAGAGAGGGTTCATTGAATCAACACGCACCATGGTCGCTCTTGTGCCGCCCAACGAGGCTGTAGAAAAACCCATCTTATCGTGAACCGCCGGCTAGTGTCCGAGCTAAAGGTCGCCGCGCTATTGATGCGTCCAATATTGCCAGATCGCTTGCCGAGCGTCAGCTATGCGGAAAACTAGAGGCCGCAGCTGAATGTCAGGTAGTGGCCGAGAGTGTGTGAAAACACAAATTTAGCCTGATTTAGGATGCCCTCGACCCATTAGCCGAGTCGAAAAAATCGAATACAAGCCTTCCTATGCGGTCGCGAATTACTATACCTTCAACGGCGGCGCGTTTTCACACCACCTCGGCCGAATTGCGACTTACACGCTTGACGATCATCGGAAACATTCAGGCTTCTTGAAAAAGGGCGTTTGAAATTCCTATACCCTTGCGGGCCGCACTAGCGAGTTGTTAACACTGGCGCCCAGCGGCGCATTCAGCAGAGAGTTCTTGCCTCATTGAAACTCACAGGTCAGTCGCCAAGCCGACCTCCACGGGTCGCTCGGAAAAAACAACCTGCGGGTCTTCATTCAACAAACCGGCGTCTAGCTTCAGCTTGATTACACCCTTGACGTCGGCCGTCAGCGTTTGGGTACCCGCCTTCGCCACAATTTGCAGCGTCTGCTTGGCGGGTTTGGCAAAAGCTATTTCAACACCATTGAACTTTGGCGCAAACATGCTGAGCATGCCGGCTTTCGATTTGATCAAGTCCGCAGCTTGCTTCACCCCTGCCGTCAGTTCTGTGTAACTGAATTTGAGACCGTCAGGCACCACAGCAAGAACTGCGTACGACACACTAGCCTTTTCCCCGGCGGGCACATTTGTGAACACCATCGGGTTTTCCTTGAGCGCTTTGGCCGTGGGCACTAATTCAAACGCCCCATCGGCATTGATCTGAATGCGCTCCTTGCCATCCGCATGGGCAATCGTCAACACCACTTCCTGCGGTTTGATGGCCTTGTTTGCGGGCATCAAATAGCCGCGCAGTTTGATCTTGGTACGCTGCGCCAAGGGTGCGCTATAGAACTTATCCATGCTAGTAATTTCCAGCAACTTCTTGTAGGAGATCCACTCACGTTCTTGAGCAAACACGGTACCGCAACAGGCCAATGCAGCCAAGAGGGCGAGACGGGAGAAAGACTGCAGCATGGTGAATCCAATCAAAAATAGGTCAAAAGGTTGGCATCGAAGTACTAGATTAGTTGCAGCGACCGCTATAGGGAGATTTGGAGGCAACTGCTAAGTGTCAGGTATTGGCCGTTTGCGGATCCTCAGAATCGGTGCCGCGTAATCGCTACCTGCCGCCCTCCCGGCAAAGTCAGCGTCGCATTGGCCGCATCCTGAAACACAATGGTTACTGGTCCGACATTGCTGTTGATGATCATCGGCTTCTTGTAAGCACCCGTCATCGTCTGACCATTGGCCACCTGCAGCCAGTTGCTGCTGAAGGTCTGCGGAGATGCCATGGTGCTTTGTGCAGCGTACCAGACCGGTCTGCCATCGGTTTCGTACTCAATTCTCAAAGGAAGCAAACGAAACCCAAATTTGACTGCAGGAACAGACGCCAGTCACCCAATCGACATTTTCTCTTGACATTCATTTATGTCAATTTTAGAGTTATCCTAGCGGCAATCAAAATCGTCGGCCCCAAAAGGGCTTGTACGACGTGGAGGTGGCGTATGGACGTACTGTCTTTTTTTTGGCTGTTGGGTGAAGCCTCCAGCATAGTCGTGCTGATATGCGGTGCAGGTCTGTCAGCCTTCGCGAGTGAGCCATTTCACAATTGGTACATCGTACGGTCAAACGCACGTGTCCCGCGCCCTGAAGTACACGAGCCTCTAAACCACCGGTTGCTGCTTGAGCCGGAGTGGTGAGTTCACGTCGGCGCGGACGCAGGGCACAATAGCGTCTACCGGTCGTCCGCTTTCGAGCAAGTTGAGCCGCGCGTCTGAACTTCCGCAATTGGCCGATTGCTGCCATTAGCTGATTATTACGCCATTCATGTACGCAATCCACATAATGCCCACTATGACCCCATAAGTTCCGACGGCACCCAGAGCAAGGAGTGGCGCCAGCCGACGCTCGAGTTCAGGAGTTGCCTCACGCGGATAGCCGCGCAGGAAGACGCAATATGCGAGGTACGCTAGCAAGGCTCCCGCGATGACGTCGAGCAAGTAGTGCTGCTTGGTGTAGATCGTAGAGACCCCAACCAGCACAGCCCACAAGCCTGCCGCCACTCCCACACCCCGATGGATGCGATCGCAAACCAGCGCCGCAAGGAAGCACTGCGCGACGTGAAGCGAAGGAAAACAGTTGTACCGAAAGTCGGACGAGTAGATGCTCCGCAATAACCAGGTGGAAAAATCGTCGCCGATTACCTTGGCTAAAGGCCGAGGGCCGACGGTCGGATACACCAGGAAAAAGACGTATGCGACCAGCCAGATGGCCAGAAAGGCATTTACCGTACGTCGAACCATCTCCTGCTGATGCACGACAAAAACCGGCAGGAGCGCCGCCAGGAAAAGCGAAAGATAGATAACCGACCAAGCGGGCTCCACAGGCAGCGCGTGATCAAGCCACACAGCGGGCACGTAAACCGTCCGGCCCGGTACCAAGGCACCGCCGATGACGAGGTAGAACGGAATGATCAGGGCAAACGCAACCATGGAAATCGTCACCGGCTGGTGACGTGCGAACAATCTGACGGCCGCCCGAAACCCCACGCTGTCGACTTTGGTGGCTGCCTCACCAATGCTGGTAGTCCGCGCATACAAATCATTGGTCATCTTCAATCTTGGCCCCCGCCCGAGCAGTTGGCGCTATTCGCCTAACCAAAACAACAGTATGTCTATACGTCCGCTCCTGGCCGGTTGCGGCCAATCATTGTGAACCTCGATCCGTCCATGATGTAACGCAGGCAACGTAAGATTGCATCGTCACTTTGCCCCCATCCGGATCGCTCCATCCAGCCGAATCACCTCACCATTCAACACTTCATTCTCGACAATGTGCTTCACCAGCGCCGCATATTCTTCCGGCCGCCCCAGTCGCGAGGGAAAGGGAATCTGCGCACCGAGTGAGGCGCGGATTTCTTCACTCATGCCCTGCAACATCGGCGTATCAAAAATCCCCGGCGCGATGGTCATTACGCGGATGCCGAGTTTGGCGAATTCGCGTGCAATGGGCAGCGTCATGCCGTTGACGCCCGCCTTGGACGCGGCGTACGCGGCCTGACCGATCTGGCCTTCGAACGACGCGACCGAAGAGGTGTTGATGATGACGCCGCGCTCACCGGACGCGTTTGGCGCTTGGCTGGACATCGCGTGCGCGGCCAGGCGAATCACGTTGAAGGTGCCGATCAGATTGATTTCCACAGCGCGCCGGAAAGTAGCCAGCGAGTGCGGGCCGTTTTTGCCGACCACTCGTTCACCTGGTGCCACGCCGGCGCAATTGACCGCGCCATGCAGGCCGCCGAATGCCGAGGTGGCGAGCTCGACCGCCGCTTGCACGCTCGCCTCATCGCAGACATTGGTTTCCTGAAAGCGCACGTGGCCACCCAGTTCCGCCGCCATTTTTTCACCGGCGTCCTTGTTGATGTCAGCGATGACGACGTTTCCGCCATTCGAAACCAGCAGGCGCGCAGTAGCGGCACCGAGTCCGGAGCCTCCGCCGCTGATGAGAAAAGTTGAATTTTTAATTTGCATTTTTAGTCTGAGGAAGTTGAGGAGGAGGGGAGGGTTGCCAACGGAATGTCGTGTTGCATGGCCCATTCGGTCCAGTGACGTACGTCGTGTTGGCGAAAATAATCGGTCAGGGCGGCGGGTGTGAATTCGACTGCGGAAGCCGCTTGCACGCGCGCCGCAAAATGCGGTTCCAGTGCCGCCAACACCACCCAGCCGTCATGCGCTTGATAAAAATTATAGCCGGGATGCCTACCGGAAAGGAGGCCGCCCGCACGCGTGAGGCCGTGCGTGTAAGGGCCAGCGAAGTCCTGCGCGGCAGCGGCCAGCGAGACCACCAAACGCGTGCCGCGTCCGGTCTGCTGCAACAATCGAAGCGCGGCAAATGTCGCACTCACTGCGCGCTCGGCACCCGCCAGATCGGCCATCAGCGTGACCGGCATTTGCGGTGGAGTCGCCAATCCTGCGGCGGCGATATAGGTCAGATCGTGGCCGGCGTCGTTGCCTGCCTCGGCGCCGACAATCGCGACCTGGCAGAGGCGCGGAAAGCGCGCCGACAACGCATCCCAATTCAGCGATAACCGCTCAAGTGCCGCCTCGCGTTGCGAGGAGATCAACACATTCGCCGTGGCCAATAATTCATTCAGCGCAGATCGCCCCTTGTCGGATTTCAGATTGAGCGATTGAATGTCCACACCACGATGCAACTCATCGTAATAGCCGCGCGCGTACTCACGCATCGGATCGCCGCCAAGCGCATCCGGTGGTTCCACCTTGATGACGGTCGCGCCAAAATCCGCGAGCCGCCGCGCGCAGGCGGGGCCGGGCAAATTGAGCGCGATACTGACGATGCGCACGCCATCCAATGCGGCGGGCAAGGTTGCAGTGCTACCATTTACGATTGAATTCATCAGCCGATTATATGTCCGCGATTTATCATTCACTGGCCCCCGGTGTCACCGTCATCGAGCGCGGCTGGCTCAATTGCAATCAGATCGTGTTGATGTCACCCGAGCGGAATGTGCTGATCGATAGCGGTTATGGCCGGGGTCGTCACGCAAACGCGACGCTTGAATTTGTCGCGAAGGCGCTCGACCACGCGCCGCTGCATTGGCTCATCAATACCCATTGCCACAGCGATCATATGGGCGGCAACCGCGCGTTGCGCGCGCAGTATCGTTGCCGCGTGATGATTCCCGAGGGCGAAGTGAAACACGTGGTGCCTTGGACCGAACAGAGTTGCTGGGCCGAGGAGATGGGTCAGTACGCGGAAGAGTTTGCGTTCGACGACACGATCAAGGCGGGCGACACCTTCGATGCCGGCGGCACCGAATGGCAGGCACACACCGCCGCGGGCCACGACATGGATGCGCTGATTTACTTCGCTCCCGGCCCGCGCATTTTGATTACCGGCGATGCGCTTTGGGAGCGCGGCCTTGGCTTCGTGTGGCCGGAAGCGGCTCACGCCACCGAGCGCGATGCCACGATGCGGGCGGCGCAGGCAGCGTTGAATACCATCGAGAAGCTTGCCCCGGCGATCGTAATACCCGGTCACGGCGCGCCATTTAGTGATGTCGCGAAATCCCTCCTTGATGCGCGCGGAAAATTATCCGCGCTCGAAAAAGATCCGGCAAAAAATGCCCGCCATGTGGCCAAGAGCCTGTTCGTGTTTGCGCTGCTCGATAAAGGGATGATGAAGGTCGATGAAGTTGCCGCATATCTTGATTCGGTGCCCGTGTATCGACGGCTGCGTGAAGAATTTTTGCACGGCTCGAATGATGAACTCGCTGCGCGGATGATCGCGGACCTGGTGGCGGCGAAGGCGGTGACGATTGACGATGGCATTGTCAGGGCGACGATGCGGGTTTGAATCGAAAAACTCCAGCATTGGCGGGCCTTAGCAGCCGAAAAGCCTTGAAACGCCGCGCCAGTGCTGGTGTTTTGTGACGGGGTACGGGTTTTTGTAGGATGGGTTGAGCGCAGCGATACCGACCATTTCAGTACCCGCAAAAATGATGGGTATCGCGGCGCTCCACCCATCCTACGTGTTGTATCTCAAGTGGCTGCAGGTTTTGCGCAGCGTCCCGCATTCACGCCCCATACCCCTGCAACCCCGGCAAATCATTCACCGTCACGCCGCCATATTCCACCCGCAACACGCCGGCCTTTTCCAGCACCTGCAACGCCTGATTGACGCGTTGCCGCGAGACGCCGCAGAGCAAGCCGATTTCCTCCTGCGAGATTTGCAATTGGCGGCCGATGCCGGGATACAACACGGGATTGAACAATAACGAAAGCGACCTTGCCACGCGCGCATCGGGTTCCAGCAATCGTTCGCTTTCGACCAGCGTGATGAATTGACCGAGCCGCTCGTTCAACTGCACCAGCAAGAACCGGTTGAAACCGAGATTGCTATCGAGCAGGCGTTCGAACGTGGCGCGCGGCATGTAGGCGATACGGCTCGCGCGCAGCGCCATGATGTCGTATTTGCGCAGTTTGTCTTTGAGCAGCGATCCTTCGCCGAACCAGCCGCCGGGTGGCACACCGGTGAGCGTGGTGAGTTTTCCATCGGCCGAGAGATTGCTCATCTTGACGAGGCCATCGATGACGCCAATCCAGCTTTCCACCGGCTCGCCTTTGCGGCACACAAAACCGCCCGCCGGCACCTTGCGCTCGATCATCTCAGCGGCGACTCGCGCGAGTTCTTCGGGCGACAAGCTCTGCGTCCAGCGGCAACTGGCGAGGAAAGTCTTCATGTCTTGCAGGGGCGTGGTGCACTGCACCAATGCGGCGGTCATATTGCAGGCAACTATACACGCGGGCAATGTGTCCTGAGGCGTGCCCGGAAGTGCTGGCAAAAATGGCCGGGTACCTGTTGCGATCGTAATCCGCGAATTGAAATAGCCGTCGATTGTCATCAAGGCGACAATGCGATCAATTGCGGATCGTTACACTGTGCGACACAATAGTGCCCATGCCACCGCATCTTTTGCACGGCAGAGTGGGCGGTGGCAACAAAAAAAATCATTGGAGGAGAATGCGATGCCCGCAATGGCAGCGCCCGATGCGGATTTGACCTTCCCGCGCCTGCTCATGCGGCATGCGATCGCGCGCGGCAATCGCCCCGCGATGCGCGAGAAGGACTTGGGTATCTGGCAGACCCATTCGTGGGCGCAATGCGCGGACGAGGTCACGGCACTCGCGGCCGGCCTCGCGTCACTTGGCTTCAAGCGCGGCGACGCGCTCGCGATCATCGGTGAAAACCGCCCGCGCCTCTACTGGTCGATGCTCGCCGCGCAGTGTCTGGGCGGCATCGCGGTGCCGTTTTATCAGGATGCGGCGGCGCGCGAAATGGTGTTTGCGCTGCAAAATGCGGCGATCCGATTCGCGATCGTCGAGGATCAGGAGCAGGCCGACAAACTCATCGATATCCGCATTGAGTGTCCGCTCATTGAGTGCATTGTCTACGATGATCCGCGCGGCATGCGCCGCTACGACTCACCCGGATTGATGTCGTTCACCGATCTGCGCGAGGCGGGACGGCGCGCGATGGCGGCCACGCCGGGCTTGATCGAAAATCAAATTGCTCATGGTGAAGCGGGCGACATGGCGGCCCTGTTTTTCACCTCCGGCACGACCGGAAACCCGAAGGGTGTGGCGCTCACTCACGCGGCGATGATCGCCTCGGGACGCGCGTATTGCGACTTCGAAGGCTTCGATGAGCGCGAGGAAATGCTGGCCTATCTGCCGATGGCGTGGATTGGACAAAACGCGTTTTCATTTTCGCAGTGGCTGGTGGCGGGATTTTGCGTGTCCTGCCCGGAATCGGCCGAGACGGTAATGAGCGACCTGAAGGAAATCGGCCCGACGTACTACTTCGCGCCGCCGCGCGTGCTCGAAGGCTTGCTCACCAGCGTAACGATCCGCATGGAAGATGCGGGCTTTCTCAAGAAAAAAGTGTTCGACTATTTCATGGCGCTGGCGCGGCGCATCGGCACGCGCTTGCTGGAAGATCCCCAGTCGGTCGGCATCGTCGACCGCGTCCGCTATGCGCTCGGCGATGGGTGTGTCTACGGCCCGCTCAGGAATGTGCTCGGCATGAGCCGCGTACGCGTGGCCTACACGGCGGGCGAAGCGATCGGACCGGATCTGTTCGTGTTCTACCGCTCCATTGGCATCAACATGAAGCAGCTCTATGGCCAGACCGAATCGACCATTTACGCCTGCGTGCAGCCGAACGGCATGGTCAAGGCCGACACCGTGGGGCCGCCGTTGCCGGGGGCAGAAATCCGCATCACCGAGAATGGGGAAGTCCTGCTGAAAACACCGGGCCTCTTCACCGGCTACTACAAGAACGAGGAAGCGACCCGCGAAGTGCTCGATGCCGAGGGCTGGTTTCACACCGGCGACGCCGGATTTTTCGATCTCGACGGGCATTTGAAAATCATCGACCGCGCCAAGGATGTTGGCAAACTGAAGGACGGCACGATGTTCGCGCCGAAGTATCTCGAAAACAAACTCAAGTTTTTTCCGCATATCAAGGAGGCTGTCGCCTTTGGCGACAAGCGCGAGCAAGTCACCGCGATGATCAATATCGATATCACCGCCGTCGGCGATTGGGCCGAGCGGCGCAACATCGGTTACTCGGGTTACACCGATCTTGCCGCCAAGCCGGAAGTGATCGCGCTGGTGCGGGAGTGCGTAGAGAAGGTGAACGCCGATCTCGCGGGTGACCCGACACTTGCCGGCTCGCAAATCCACCGTTTCGTGGTGCTGCACAAGGAACTCGATGCCGATGACGGCGAACTCACGCGTACGCGAAAAGTGCGGCGGGGTTTCATCGGCGAGAAATATGCGGCAATCGTCGATGCGCTATTTTCCGGTGCCACTCAGGTCGCGGTGCAGGCGATGGTGCGCTTCGAGGATGGGCGCACAGGTTCGATCAATGCCGATTTGCCGATCAGCGCGGCGAAGACGTTTGCTGTCGTGGCGAGGGCGGCTTGAGAAAGCTTTTTGTCATTCAAGAAGAACTTTTTTGCCACGGATGAACACGGATGAACGCGGATAAAGTCAAAGGAAAAGGTCTAATGCTGGCGAGGTGTTTGGGGCGAAAGTGCTCGGAAAGGTCCGCCAATGCTGGGGTTTATATGTTTTTTGCAGGCAATGTTCCACACCGCAATTTGTGGTCGAGTCGTTCGCTCCGACCTTCCCCCGCGCAGGCGGGGGCCCAATTGTGGTGGCGCGAATACGATGTAATTGGGCCCCCGCCTGCGCGGGGGAAGGGCTGGTTTTTGGCCCGCGTAGAAGCGTCGCGGAATGCGTGCGTGTGTGCGCATGCGCTTGCATCCAGATTCATCCGGATCCTTCCATGGCAAAGAAGTTGGCCTGCAGCGTGACCGCCACGCGCCACATCGGCGACGTCATTCTCAGCGTCGAAAACGTCTCTCTCGCCTTCGGCGGCGTGCAGGCGTTGTCGCAGGTGAGTTTCGATGTGCGCGAGCATGAGGTGCGCGCGATTATTGGGCCCAACGGTGCAGGCAAGAGTTCGATGTTGAACATCATCAACGGCGTCTACCATCCGCAAGGGGGAACGATCACGTTTCGCGGCGAGAAGCGCGAGCAGATGGATCCGCACCGTGTCGCGTCGCAGGGCGTGGCGCGCACGTTTCAGTCGCTCGCGTTGTTTAAAGGCATGAGCGTGCTCGATAACCTCATGACCGGTCGCAACCTGAAAATGAAAACCAATCTATTCCAGCAGGCGTTCTATTGGGGTGCCGCCGAGAAAGAGGAACTCGCGCACCGCGAGCGCGTCGAGCACATCATCGATTTTCTCGAGATTCAATCGATCCGCAAGACGCCGGTCGGGCGGCTGCCGTATGGATTACAAAAGCGCGTGGATCTCGGGCGCGCGCTGGCGATGGAGCCGACATTGCTATTGCTCGATGAACCGATGGCCGGCATGAACGTGGAGGAAAAGCAGGACATGTGCCGTTTCGTGCTCGACGTGAACGATGAATTCGGCACCACGATTGTTTTGATCGAACACGACATGGGTGTGGTGATGGATATTTCCGACCGGGTAGTGGTGCTCGATTACGGCAAGAAAATCGGCGACGGCACACCCGACGAGGTGCGCGACAATCAGGCGGTGATCGACGCCTATTTGGGTGTCGAACACGCTGGAATCGAGCTCGCATGAATCTCAAGAAAAATTGGCCGGTGGTCGCACTCGCGGCGTTGTCGGTGGCGGGCCTGGTCGCGCCGCTCACCCAGGAATCAACTGCGCTCGGTTTCTACATCGAGGTGTTGCTCGGCGGCCTGATGGCGGGCGTGCTTTATTCGCTGGTGGCCCTCGGTTTCGTGCTCATCTACAAGGCTTCCGGCGTGTTCAATTTTGCGCAGGGCGCGATGGTGCTGTTTGCCGCACTGTCGATGGCGCGGCTTGCCGAATGGCTGCCAGCGTGGATCGGTATTCCGGCCGGTTGGACAGCGCTCTCGCTCGCGATGCTGCTCACCGTCGGCATCATGATCGTGCTCGCCAAAATCATCGAGCGCTGGGTGCTGCGGCCGTTGGTGAATCAGGACGGCGTGGTGTTGTTGATGGCGACGCTCGGCGTGGCGTATTTTCTCGATGGTTTCGGCCAGACGTTTTGGGGGTCGGATATTTACAAAATCGACCTGGGCATCCCGAAGGAGCCGATGATGCTCTTCGAGACCGTATTCCAGGGCGGTGTGTTGTTGTCGAAAGAAGATGTGATCGCAACCATCATGGCGGC
>JANPBQ010000162.1:0-10948 GCA_031430555.1 Betaproteobacteria bacterium | reverse complement strand
ACTGGGAGATGAAGTACATCTGGGCTATTTTGTCGAAGTAAAAGCGAGTGAATTAGGTTTCTCTTCCAAAGCGTATCTCCTGAGCTAAATCGGTGACACTACCGTCGGCATCAAAGTCAATATCGGTGCCGGCACCATCGTTTGCAATTACGACGGCGCCAACAAACACCGCAGCGTGATCGAAGACAATGTGCATATCGGCTCCGACGTGCAACTGGTGGCACCCATTACCATCGGCAAAGGGGCTGATATTGCGGCTGGCACGACGGTCTGGAAAGATGTGCCACCCGGCGGACTCACGATGAACACCAAACAACAAATTTCCAAGCCCGGCTGGAAGCGACCTATCAAAAAGACGTGACGGGTAACAGGTGACGCGCGACGGAGGCACAATGTCGCGAGTCTTTGTTACTCGTTACGCCCCATCAGTCATCCGTTACGGAGTCAAATAATGTGCGGCATCGTCGGCGCCATCGCCAATCGCAACATCGTTCCCATTCTCACCGAAGGACTTAAGCGCCTCGAATATCGCGGCTACGATTCGGCCGGCATCGCGGTTGTTAACGGCGGCATCAAGCGCGTGCGCCGCGTCGGCCGAGTCGCTGAAATGGAAGCGGGCATCGCCGAAGAGGGATTGAATGGCGTACTCGGCATCGGTCACACGCGTTGGGCCACGCACGGCGGCGTGACCGAACCCAATGCTCACCCGCATGTGTCGCAGGAAGAAATCGCGGTCGTGCATAACGGCATCATCGAGAACCACGAAGAGCAGCGCGAACGCCTGAAGCGCGCCGGCTATCACTTCGAATCGCAGACCGATACCGAAGTCATCGCGCATCTGGTGCATCACTATTACAAAGAAACCAAAAGTCTTTTTGAAGCCACGCAGCGCGCGGTGCGAGATCTGCATGGGGCCTACGCGATCGGCGTGCTGTCGGTGTTGACGCCGGATGTGATGTGCTGCGCACGTATGGGCTGCCCATTGCTGATCGGCGTCGGCGTCGAAGGCAAGAACGAAAACTTCATCGCCTCCGACATGTCCGCGATCATCCCCGAAACGCGCCGCGTGATGTATCTGGAAGAAGGCGATGTCGCCGAACTCACACGCGAAAAAATCATTGTCGTGGATCGCGCCGGAAAGTCGGTCACGCGCGAAATCAAGTTCAGCGATATTACGGATGATGCGCGTGAGCTTGGCCCCTATCAACACTTCATGCAAAAGGAAATCCACGAGCAGCCCAGAGCCCTTGCGGATACGATGGAGGCGGCGCTCACTGAAGGCGTTCATCCCGGATTATTCGGCGAAGGTGCGGTGGAAATTTTCCGTGATGCCGATGCGGTCTTGATACTCGCCTCCGGCACCAGCTACTACTCCGCCCTCGTCGCCAAGCAATGGATCGAAACCATCGCGCGGGTACCCGTCACCGTCGAACTCGGCCACGAATACCGCTACCGCGATTCCATCCCCAATCCGAAACAACTCGTCATCACTATTTCTCAATCCGGCGAAACGCTGGATACGATGGAAGCACTGAAGCGAGCAAAAGAACTCGGCCACGCGTGGACACTGAGCATCTGCAACGTGCGCGAATCCGCCATCCCGCGCGCCTCAAAACTCGTGTGCTACACCCGCGCCGGCCCCGAAATTGGTGTCGCGTCCACCAAGGCGATGACCACACAAATGGTCGTGCAGTTCACGCTCGCGCTGACACTCGCCAAAGCCAAAGGCCGCTTGCGCAAAGACGATGAAGCGAAGTACATGGAGCAACTCCGCTACGTCCCCGGCGGCGTGCAGCAAGCATTGAATCTCGAACCACAAATCAAAGCGTGGGCGGATCGTTTCGCCGAAAAACAGCATGCGCTATTCTTGGGCCGCGGTATTCATTACCCCATCGCGCTCGAAGGTGCGCTGAAGCTGAAAGAAATCTCCTACATCCACGCCGAAGCCTATCCCGCCGGCGAACTCAAGCACGGCCCGCTCGCGTTAGTCGATAGCCGCATGCCCGTAGTGGTGATCGCGCCCAACGACTCATTACTCGAAAAAGTGAAATCCAACATGCAGGAAGTCCGCGCGCGCGGCGGCGAATTGTTTGTCTTCACCGATCTTGATTCACACTTCACCGAAAGCGAAGGCGTGCACATCATCCGCGCGCCACGCAATTGCGGCATGCTCTCGCCGATCATTCATACCATTCCCGTGCAGTTGCTCGCGTATCACGCGGCGCTGGTGAAGGGGACGGATGTGGATAAGCCGCGGAATTTGGCGAAGAGTGTGACGGTGGAGTGATCGCTCGAAAAATTGTTGTCTGACAAATGAATATGCCAGTGACGAATATGAGCAAAATTGAACCATCAATTCAGCATCGATTCCGCCTCGAACAAATAGCGTGATCCACTTTGTATCCCGTACAGCCGTTGGCCGCGCGCCATAACACCAAGTACCAACAGTAACAAACCGATACAAAATGTCGCCGCAATGCGCGGGAGAATTGGGCATTTGCCCGATGAGCCCTATACATGAATTCCAAATCCCGTCTGGCGGCAATTTGCGAACTGAACATCTGGGTTGGATGCGCACTGCTCGTTGTATCGCGGGTTGCGGCGGGTACCCCGGAAACACTCAACCCTGAGGATCTTGCCGAGAAGATGCTGAACGAAATCGGCGGGCGTGCCAATTGGGCTGCAGTGCGAAATACCGTGCATGATGCGCAGCAATTTCGCGTCGATGCCCCCAACGAAGTGCGCGGCGTAATCACTATGGACTTCGAGCGGCCACGATTTCGTATCGATACCTCTGCGCCCGGACTCAGTGTGACGCGTGTGATTGACGGCGACCGGGACTGGCGGCGCACCCGTGACGGCAAAATTGCCGATGTGCCGCCCGCCACACGAATGGAAGACTTGCACTGGTACGCCGCACACGTTTATCGCACAATCGCCCGTATTGCGAAACGTGACCCGGCGATCACTCTCACAGTCGCGAACGACGGCCGATTGCAAGTCTCGGAACTCGGCAAACGCATTGCATGGTACCGACTCAATTCCGCGGGCGAGCCTTTCGCCTACGGCGCGCATCTCGACGAAAAGGGATCATTGTCGGGGCCATGGAAATACGAAGGAAGTGGCATTCGCCACCCGATATGGACATCGTCGGTCGACGGCACTTTCAGGGCGAGTATCAATGCCCTCAAGGTAAACGTGGCGCTGGAAGATGCCGTATTCTCACGCCCTTCCGGTGCCGCCGGCCTCGAAAAATGAAATGAACGCACACTTAAAAAAATCAATCCTCGACGAGGCCGCGTAACCGCTAGTCTCAACGGGTGAGAATATGTACTATCAAGCGCGCTGCGGCCCATTTTTCGCTGGCATCGGGATATCGAGACAATGGAGCCCAACATGAATCGTCTGATTCGCGGCTTTTTGGCGAACGCACTGAACTGCCTTTCTTGGTTCGCCCTCGCCGCGCCAAATGTCGCCGATCAACGCCGCGAGGACATCGCCCAATTTAGAACGGAGCATTTTGCCAAGGACCGTGCCTACTCCACCGCCGCGCGCGCCGAAGCAGAGCGGCGATTGATTCAGCTCGAGCGCACCGCCGGCGAATTGAAACCCGCCGAGTTCGATCTGGCGCTTGCGCGCATCGTGGCCCTCGCCGACAACGGCCACACATCAAGTTTCGGGGCCCCGCGTTCGCGCCGCTATGATCGTGTCGACATTCGGCTGACACCGTTCGGCGAAGATTTCTACGTGCTGCGCGCGCGCGAACCGTACGCCGATTTGCTCGGCGCAAAGCTGATCGCGATTGCCGGCGTGACGATGGAAAAACTGCGGCCCGCTTATCGCGCCTTGGCGGGCGGCGTTACGCGCTGGCGGGATCGTGGTGCCGCGTACTTTCTTGAAAGCCCCGAGCAACTGCGCGCCGATGGCGTCGTCACTGAGCCGGGTGAACTCCGCTATCGCTTCTTGTTGCCCGATGGTGCCACGGTGGAACGTACGCTCAGCGCGACCTCGGGCGGCACCGAACGTGCGCGCGGCAATGCGCTGCGCTGGATGAATCCTTCGTTTGCCGAAATCGAGGGCAAGGCCTGGCGCTCGCTGCTGGCCGAGGACAAGGTCCCGTGGTCGTTGAAGGATCCGACAAGAGTATTTCGTTGGCGCGTCGATGCCGCGCTGAATGCAATGGTGGTGGACATGCGCCAAAGCTCCAACGCGAAAGATGAAAAACTGGCCGACTTTTTCCGCGCCGTGGAAGCGGCGATCGAGATGCAGAAGCCCACGCATCTTGTACTGGATCTGCGCATGAATGGCGGCGGCGATCTCACCACCACGCGCGATTTCGCCGAACGCCTGCCGACACTTGTTCCCGGTCGCATTTTTATTCTCACCAGCCCTTGGACGTTCTCCGCCGCGATCTCGACCGCCGGTTATCTGAAGCAGGCCGCCGCCGCGCGCACGACGATTGTCGGTGAGCCGGTCGGCGACCGGCTCAATTTTTTCGCCGAAGGAAAATCCGTCACGCTGAAAAATTCCCGTGAAGCGGTGCTGTACGCAACCGAGCGGCACGATTACCAATCCGGCTGCCGCGGCCATGACGACTGCCACGCGCCGGTGGTGAGACGACCGATCTCGGTTGCGACGCTCGACCCCGATATCGCGGCACCGTGGACGATAGAGGCATATCGCGCCGGACGCGATCCGGCGATGGATGCGGTCGCGGCCGCGCTGCAACATAAGTGAACCGTCGCGCGCGCCGGGTTCTGAAGGCGGCAATGACGGGAACCTTTTGCCGCGCCCTTCCGAAGGCATAATGCGGGGACTGTGAATCACCGATTCGTCGGCAGAAACAAAAAGTCAAGAACTGGCGCGGCGATCCAGCAGAAATTGCTCTGAAAGGCTCGCCGAATATAGGGTTTTTCGTTCGCGTATAGTGGTTCGCAGGCCGGTCAATGCCACTAACTTAACAGCCAAAAAAATGAAAAACCTGAAATGGCGTCAGCGTGGCGGGGTCGCAAAATGGGTCGCACGAGTTGCCAGCATCGGATTCGCCGCCGCGATCTTCTCACCCGTTTTCGCGCAAGAAAAACCTGCCGCGCCCCCAACGCCCTCGACGCCGGCGCCCGCGAATACCGCGCCCGCGAAGCCATCACAGTCCGTTGAGAAGGTCGAAGTCACCGCCTCGCAATCGGCCTACGACGCGCGTCAGGACGACACGGCCACCAAGATCGTGGTCACGTCGGAAGAAATCAAAAAGTATGGCGACACGCAAGTACTCGACGTTTTGAAGCGCTTGCCCGGCGTCACGGTGCTGGGCAACAGCATCCGCCTGCGCGGCCTCGGCAACGGCTACACGCAAATCCTCATCGACGGCGATCGTCCGCCACCGGGATTTTCTATCGATAATTTATCGCCGGACTTGATCGAGAAGATCGAAATCATCCGCGCCGCGACCGCCGAATTCAGCACGCAGGCGATCGCTGGTACCATCAATATCGTGATGAAAAAGAAGTACAGCGTCTCGCAGCGCACAGTGAATGCGGGCTGGTATCGCGGCGCCGGATACACCTCACAAAATCTGAGTACGCAAATCGCGGAAACCGCCGGCAAACTTGCGTTTTCCATCGGTGCCTACGGAGGAAACGTTGCCAATGATCGTTCCTTCAAGGGAGACTCCGTCGGATTTGACCCAGCCGGCACCAAAATTCTCGAACGATTTACCCGCAGCGAAAGCAATGGGGCAAGCAAGTACTTCGGCTTGTTTTCCACGCTGGCGTGGACACTTGCCGACGGCGACTCTCTCACCATGCGCCCCGCCGTTCATTCCTACCGCTACAACAATAAATCAAACGGCCAAACTGATTACCTGCTCGGCGAAACCACGATCTATCCGATTTCGCGCGGGCGCAACGAAGGTGGTGGAAATTCTTTCAGCAATAACGCCAACCTGATTTTGAAACTCGCCGAGGGCGCCAAGCTCGATTTGAAAGTCAATCTCAACATCAGCGATACCGACGACAACTCTTTCATCAACTCATTCGATACGCGCAACGTGCAAACGCTCGAACGCAGCACGATCGGCCCGGGCAAAGACAACAGCCTTTCGATTGCCGGAAAATATTCCACGCCCATTGTCGAAGGTCATTCTTTGGTGGCGGGCTGGGACGTTGGCATGTACCGCAGGAACACCTCCTCCAAAATTATGGAGACCAACATCGCCGCGCCACCCATCGACACCCTCGAGGAATACCGTGCCAAGGTACAAAAGCTCGCCATCTTCGCGCAGGATGAATGGAACGTCACGCCCAACTGGTCGGTGTATTTCGGCCTGCGCTGGGAAGGTGTTGAGACCACCGGCAGCGGCAACAGTATCGACACGGTGAAAAACAAATCCAGCGTGGCGAGCCCCTTGTTTCAAACGCTGTGGAAATTTCCCGATAAATCGGGTCGGCAATTTCGCTTCGCACTCACCCGCACCTACAAAGCACCCGATACCCTGAGCCTCATTCCGCGCGTATTCCGATCCACCGTCAATACCTCCACCGCCCCGGACTTTCAAACCGGCAATGCAAATCTGAAACCGGAACTCGCGACCGGTGTGGATCTTGCATACGAACATTTCTGGGCCAAGGGTGCCTCGATGAGTGTGAGTGCCACGCTGCGAAACCTCACCGATTACAACAGCCGCAGCATTCTGTTTGTGAACAACCGCTGGGTAAACACGCCGCTCAACAAAGGCAATGCCACCAGCCGCAGCATCGAATTCGACGCCAAGTTTCCGATGGAAACGCTCTACAAAGACGCGCCGCCGATCGATTTTCGCTACAACATGGCGCGCAATTTTTCGCGCGTGGAAGAAGTGCCCGGCCCCAACAATCGGCTCGATCAGCAAGTGCCCTTCAACGCAACACTCGGTCTCGATTACCGCATGCGCGGCGGCAAAATTGTCGCCGGTGCCAGCACCACGTTTCGCAGCGGCGGCGACGTGCGCGTCACCGTCACTCAATCCCGCTATCTCACACCAAAACGCGATCTCGACATGTATGTACTCTACAAGCACACGCCAAGCTTGCAATTTCGTTTGCGGATGGCAAATATTTTGCGGCAAGACACCATCAACTCCACCACCTTTACCGACGCTAGCGGGCGCACCACGTCCAGCAGCACGAACCCGTCCGCGATGAATATTGGTGCGAGTGTTGAAGTGAAGTTTTAGCGCGGTATTTGAGAACATATTCTTGATTAAACGTATCGCGCCACCGTACCCACTTCCAACCTGCCATCACGATCAATGACGACGCCTTCAACTCATTTCATCGATACACAAGAAGACCTCGACGCACTGTTCGGTGAGCTGTCGCCGGCCTCGACGTTGAAAGAAATCGACTACCTGCATCCGGTCTATCAGCGGATCATCGCGGCCTCGCCGTTTCTCGCCATTGCATCATGCGGGCCGGAGGGGCTGGATGTTTCGCCGCGCGGCGATCCTGCCGGATTCGTGATGGTGCAGGACGAAAAGACGCTCTTGCTTCCCGAGCGGCGTGGCAACAATCGCATCGACACCTTGCGCAATATCGTCCAGGATCCGCGCGTGGCACTGTTGTTCCTGGTGCCGGGCATCGGTGAAACGTTGCGTATCAATGGCCGGGCGCGCATCAGCATCGAACCTGCATTGCTGGCGCGCGTGCCGATGATGGGTCAATTGCCCAAATGCGTGCTGGTCATCTCGGTTGAGACCGTGTTTTTTCAATGCGCGCGCGCGCTGCAGCGCTCAAAACTCTGGGCACCGCGCGCCGCCGATGAACCGCGTCGCGTGCCGACAGCGGGCGAAATCCTCGCGGCCGTGACGGAGGATCGCTTTGACGGCGTCACCTATGATCTCGAACTTCCTTCACGCCAGAAGGCGACCTTGTATTGACGGCGCAATTTGCCCTGCGCCGGTTGCAGGCTGCACAACCATAGCGCGATCGCCGCCACCAGCGAGTGGATCAAAATTGATTCGACAGTACCCTTGATATGAAACCAAAGCGCTCCCCGATTTTTGCCCGCAACCTTCTTCCTGCGCTCGTGCTGTTCCTGGCGGGTTGCGCGAGCGAGCCCTATGCGCTCGTTGCGTCGCCGGATTTACCGCCGCCACCATCCCGCACTCAGCGTGTATTCGCCGTAGGTCATGGTTGGCATGTCGGTTTCGTGTTGCCGGCTGAACCATTGATGTCAAAGCTGCCCGAACTCAAACAGCGCTTCGGCAATGTCGACTACCTCGAAATCGGCTGGGGCGATAAGGGTTTTTACCAGGCACCGGACCAGGACATTACGCTCGCCCTCACGCTGCGGGCGATGTTCTGGTCGAGCGGCGCAGTGATGCACGTCGTGGCGCTACCGGCGTCGCGCGATCCCCCATTCGACTTTTTCACCTCAAGCGATATCGTCGAGTTGTGCGTGACGGATCGCGAACTCGCGACGCTCAACAATTACGTGGCGGATAGTTTCGCGAAAGACGAACACAAACGGCCGATTGCGATGAAACGCGGCATCTATGGCGACAGCCAATTCTATGAGGCGGTGGGCCGATTTCACTTGCTGAACACCTGCAACAAGTGGGTCGCAAACGGATTGGGTCGCATGGGCCTTTCGATCGACACCACCTTCAAGCTCACGTCGGCAAGCGTGCTCGACGGGTTGAGGGAAAGTGGACGCGCGATGCGGCAGGGGCGCAACGGGGTGGTGGTCGCACCGTACGGGCAGGGTGGAGCGTGTACGCCAGCTTTGCGCAATTGAGATTCATCGAACTCACGGCAATCCGGCTCCCGTCGCGACGACCTCATGCGCGAATGCACACATCGGCACCCTGATCCGCTGCAAAAGCCTCACAATCCGATTAACCCAGATGCCATCCGGCATCGCCGATCGGAGACCCAATGAACGACCGCATTCGCAACTTGCTGAACCAGATGGCCGCGCTCGAAGATGAGATGCGCACACTGCTGCATGATCAGGAAACGAAAATGTTTTTCGAGATCAAAGGCAGGCGCATCGAGTTTGAAAACGCCGTCAAACAATCGCATCGAAAATTGAAGAAGAATTTTTTTCGCTGGCTGGTCACCAACCGCCCGCAAAATCTCCTCACCGGGCCGATCATTTACGGAATGATCATTCCGATGATGATGCTCGATTTGTTCGTGAGCTTTTATCAGGCGGCGTGTTTTCCGATTTACGGCGTCGTGAAAGTTCGCCGCTGCGACTACATCGTGTTCGATCGGCACCAACTTGAATATCTGAATTTCATCGAGAAATTTCATTGCACTTATTGCGCATATGGGGCCGGTCTTACCGCCTACATCGCCGAAATAGTCTCGCGGACCGAGCAGTATTTTTGTCCGATCAAACACGCGCACAAAATCCACGGAACCCACAAACGCTATCTGGGTTTTCTCGATTATGGCGACGCGGCCGATTATGAAAAGAAACTCGAAGCGTTTCGGGTCACGCTGGGGAAGCAGGCGTGATGCATGGCGACATCGCACCCTGTCCGATCCCTGATGATGCCTTGCTGAAAACCTATTCACTCAACGGCGGATTCGCCGATTGCTACGCGACCGAGATTGCCGGCTCGATATCGTTGGCGCAATACGTGGCGGCGTTTTATACGACGCCGGTGTTCAAGCTGGAACGGCTGATTTTGAAATACGCGGTGTCGATGCCCTCCACCGACGATGAGGCGCGGCAACTTGCCGCCGGCACGATCGACCGTTTCGCCGCCTGGCATGTTGAGGCGCGCCGTGACAATCAATTGCTGATGTGCGATTTTCAGCGCCGCACGCGGTCGTGGCTAATGGTCGCGCCGACGTTGCACGCCAATGGACCGCAGACCCGCTTGTATTTTGGTTCCGGCGTAGTTGCGATGATCGACCGGAAAACGGGTGTCGCGTCGCAGGGCCGCGTGTTTCGCGCGCTGCTGGGGTTTCACAAAGTCTATTCAAAAGTACTGTTGCATGCGGCTAAGTCGCGCTTGCAACGATCCCAGCGCAGCCCGCCCGCCTAAGCCGGAATCGCGCGCGCCGGAAAACTTGAACCCCTACGCGCGCACCACGCGCGCCGCATAACACCCGCGCCGCGCATTGTGGACTTGCAGGTATTGTGTCGCCGGATTCGCCAAAAACTTTTCGAATAACTCCACTGCCTGCATGCCGTCGCAAACGTCTGCGTCGATCATCATGTGATCCATGTCGAAAGCACGCACCGCGAGCAGGCGCGTGGCCATCACTTCCGGAATTACGTCGACTGCATCGTAAGCGGCGGCGGCGATTTTTCGCACATAAATCGCGTGGTTGGAACGATAGGGCGTGTTCGCACCTTGATGTTCATAATTCACCAGCAGCAACTCCTCGCCCACCACCGCGTGCGCCATGCTAACGCGGCACGGCATGCGGGGATCATCGGCGAATACGCGCCGCGCGCCGAGACGATGCAGCTCTGCATCGGTGAGATCGAAGAGTGGACAAAACGCTTCCGGCGAAATGCCGCGTACTCGAAATGACATGATGTTCTCCATTGAGCGAGCCATTCTATTCGTGTCGCGCGGCCATTTCCGCCGGAAATCAGGCAGCAAAATTGGCTGGCGAAAGCCGCCCGCTTGGGCACTGACTCGGGCTTCAGTAGACACGAGAGGCGCAGGGCAAACCCCAGCACTGGTGCGCCTTGCGGGCGATAATGGCTCCGAAAGGCGCGCGGAATGGCGATCTAGGCGTTTATTCTCACAGGGGCAACCCCTTCTCCGCCGCGCCGCAGCACATTTTTTCCCGCTTGTTTGCCTGCGTACATCGCCGCATCCGCCGCCTTCAGCAGCAGGGCCGCCTCGGTGCCGTCCGGCGGGGCCAATACATAGCCGATGGTCACACCGACGTGGCAAATTTCCTGCTCTAGCGCGAACGATTCACGAAACGTTGCGAGCAAT
>JANPBQ010000161.1:0-6910 GCA_031430555.1 Betaproteobacteria bacterium | reverse complement strand
CATCACCGGCATCGGCCGTGTTGAGGGCACCGAATGCGTGATTGTCGCCAATGATGCCACCGTCAAGGGCGGCACCTACTATCCGATGACGGTGAAAAAACATTTGCGCGCACAGGAAATTGCGCTGCAAAACAATTTGCCTTGCGTGTATCTGGTCGATTCCGGCGGGGCATTTTTGCCGTTGCAGGATGAAGTTTTTCCGGACAAGGAACACTTCGGCCGCATCTTCTATAACCAGGCAAACCTGTCCGCGAAAGGCATCCCGCAAGTCGCCTGCGTGATGGGCTCCTGCACGGCGGGCGGCGCGTACGTACCGGCAATGTGCGATGAATCGATCATCGTCAAAAATCAGGGAACGATTTTCCTGGGTGGCCCACCGCTGGTGAAAGCCGCGACCGGCGAAGTCGTCACGGCCGAAGAACTCGGCGGCGGCGACGTGCATTCGCGCACCTCGGGTGTTACCGATCACCTCGCCGAGAACGACAAGCATGCGCTGGGTATCGCGCGCGAAATTGTCCGGCACATGAACCGCAAGAAAAATACTCCGGTGGCAGCACAAGCCGTGATCGAGCCGCGCTACGCGCCCGAAGAACTCTACGGCGTGATTCCGACGGACACACGCCAACCCTATGACATCCGCGAAGTCATCGCGCGCATTGTCGACGATTCTGACTTTCACGAATTCAAGGCACTGTATGGCACCACACTCGTCACCGGCTTCGCGCACATTTGGGGATTTCCCGTCGGCATCATCGCCAACAACGGCATTCTTTTTTCAGAGTCGGCCTTGAAGGGCACCCACTTCATTGAGCTATGCAACCAGCGCGGCATTCCATTGATATTTCTACAAAACATTACCGGCTTCATGGTTGGCAAGAAATATGAAACGGGGGGCATCGCGAAGGACGGCGCGAAAATGGTCACCGCCGTTTCCTGCGCGAAAGTACCGAAATTCACCGTGGTCATTGGTGGCAGCTTCGGTGCCGGAAATTACGGCATGTGCGGGCGCGCGTTCAATCCGCGCTTTCTGTGGATGTGGCCGAACGCGCGCATTTCGGTGATGGGTGGCGAACAGGCCGCGTCGGTGCTGGCGACGGTCAAGCGCGACGGCATTGAATTGAAAGGCGGCACCTGGAGCGCTGCAGAGGAAGAGGCGTTCAAGTCGCCGATCCGCAAACAATATGAAGATCAGGGCAACCCGTATTACGCCACCGCGCGCCTGTGGGACGACGGCGTGATCGATCCGAAAGATACGCGTATGGTATTGGGCCTCGGACTCTCCGCGGCGATGAACGCGCCGATCGAGAAGACTGATTATGGCGTGTTCAGGATGTGATGGAATTTGATGTGATGAGCAAAATTATTCTTGAAATCGATGGCCCGCTGGGCATCGTCACCCTTAACAATCCGGAAAAGCACAACGCATTCGACGATGCGTTGATCGCGGAATTGACAGCGACGTTTCAATTGTTGGACGCAAACCCCGACGTGCGCGTCGTCATTTTGTCGGCGGCAGGCAAATCTTTTTCAGCCGGTGCCGACCTCAACTGGATGAAGCGCATGGCGGAGTATTCGCCGGAAGAAAACCTGCGCGATGCCAAGGCACTGGCGACACTGATGTCCACGTTGCACGGCCTTTCAAAACCCACCATCGCGCGTGTGCAGGGTGCGGCGCTGGGCGGCGGTGTGGGGTTGGTGGCGTGCTGCGATATGGCGGTCGGCACGCAGGTCGCGACGTTTTCATTGTCGGAAGCAAAATTGGGCCTGATTCCCGCCGTCATTTCGCCGTATGTGATTGCCGCCATCGGCGAGCGCGCCGCGCATCGCTATTTCTTGACGGCGGAAAAGTTCGATGCTGCCGAGGCCTTTCGATTGGGATTGTTGCACGAACTCGCCGCGGACCACGACGCCATGGACGACAAGATCAACGATCTTGTCACCGCATTGCTCGCGTGTAGTCCAAACGCGATCAATGAAGGCAAACGTCTCATCAATGCCGTCGCCAATCACGCGATCAATCGCGAATTAATCGACAACACCGCCGAGCGCATTGCCCGCGTGCGGGCAAGTGACGAAGGCAAAGAAGGCGTGCGCGCGTTTTTGGAGAAACGCCGCGCGAGTTGGGTCATTGGCGATTGACCGAAAGAATAACTTGCCACGGATTTCACGGAAAGAATTCGGATAAATGCGCCATCAAGATACGACTGAGAAAATCATCGGCTGTTTTTATGACGTCTACAACGAATTGGGGCCGGGATATCTGGAGTCGGTGTATCAAAATTCACTTGCGATCGTTTTTAAGGACAGGAACATTGCCAATACCCGCGAAGCACCGCTGGTGGTCAGGTTCAGGGGACAAAATGTGGGAGAATTTCGCGCCGACTTCCTTGTTGAGGGGAACATCATAGTGGAGTTGAAGGCCATTCAGGCGCTGTTGCCGGTACATGACGCGCAGTCAATTAATTACCTGAAAGTAACTGGACTGTCAGTTGGTTTGCTGCTGAATTTCGGTTCCAAGGCGCAAGTCAAACGCCGGGTATTCGGGCCGATGAATCCGCTTTTATCCGTGTAATCCGTGGCGAAAATAATGTTCAACAAAATTCTCATCGCCAATCGCGGCGAAATTGCCTGTCGCGTCATCCGCACCTGCAAGCGCATGGGCATCCGCACGGTCGCCGTGTATTCCGACGCCGATCAATTCGCGCAGCACGTGATTCAGGCCGACGAAGCGTTCCACATCGGCGGGCCGCGACCGGTGGATTCGTACTTGAAGGGCGACGTGATCATCGAGGTCGCGAGAAAGTGCAGTGCAGAAGCGATTCATCCCGGCTACGGATTTCTTTCCGAAAACGAGAAGTTTGCTGGCGATTGCGAAAAAGCCGGCATCGCGTTCGTCGGCCCCACCCCTGCCGCAATCGAAAAAATGGGCTCCAAGAGCGCCGCCAAAGCGTTGATGGAAGCGGCGGGCGTGCCGGTGGTGCCGGGTTATCACGGCGACAATCAGTCGCCCGCCTATCTCGCCATGCAATCGCAAAAAGTCGGCTATCCCCAATTGATCAAAGCGGTGGCCGGTGGCGGTGGCAAAGGTATGCGCCTCGTCGAGAGAGCTGAGGATTTCATGGCACAGCTCGAGGCCGCGAAACGCGAATCGAAGAATGCCTTCGGCGACGATGCGGTGCTGATCGAGCGCTATGTGCTGGGGCCTCATCACATCGAGTTCCAGGTGTTTGGCGATACACGCGGCAACTATGTGCATTTGTTCGAACGCGAATGTTCGATCCAGCGGCGGCATCAAAAAGTACTCGAAGAAACACCCTCGCCTTTCGTCGATGCGGTCAGCGACGGCATGCGCGCAAAAATGGGCGCGGCGGCGGTCGCGGCGGCGAGGGCGATCGCCTATCGCGGCGCGGGCACGATCGAATTCATCGTCGGCGAAGACCGGCAATTTTTCTTCATGGAAATGAACACGCGCTTGCAGGTCGAACATCCAATCACGGAAATGATCACCGGCGAAGACTTGGTCGAATGGCAATTGCTGGTGGCCGCCGGCGAGCCGCTGCCCTTGCCGCAAGATGAAATTGAGACCACCGGTCACGCGATCGAGGTGCGCATTTGCGCCGAAGATCCAGCCAACGATTTCCTGCCCGAGACGGGCACCATGCAACTGTTTGCCACGCCAATGATTGATCAAGAGGGCGATGTGCGGCTGGACACGGGGGTGGTGACTGGCGACACCATCAGCGTTTATTACGATCCGATGATCGCCAAGCTCATCGCCTGGGGAATCGATCGCCCCGAAGCGGCGCGTCGCTTGCGAGGTGCATTGGCCGAGACCGAGGTGCTGGGTGTGAAAACCAATCTCGAATTCCTCGCGCAACTGGTGAAGCACCCCGCGTTCCTTGCGGGCGACACCGACACCGGATTCATCGGCAAACACCGCGATGCGTTGATGGCAAAACCGGCGCTCGATGACCTCACACTTGCCGCTGCCTGCGCGCGCTTGTTGCAAGATGAGTCCGCGCACATCGGTGGCGATCCCTGGTCGCAGAATAGCGGCTGGCGGGTGAATGGTTTCGCCGGGCGCTTGTTCGAATTCAAAACCGAGACTGACGCGGAACCGATCGAATGTCACGTCGATGTCGATGGCGGCGTGCGCTATTTTCGCCGTGGCGGTGAACGCCATGAATTCGCCTGGCTGCAGCGCGACGACGGCACGCTCAAGGTCAGGTTAGGCGGCGCGAAATCGGCCACACGCGTGTTGCGCGCGGGCGATGCGTTGACCGTGATCACGCCGTCCGGCCGCCACGCGCTGACGATATTCGATCCATTTCATTTCGAGCAGGAAGACCGCGGTGCCGCGGGTCGATTGACAGCGATGATGCCGGGGCGCGTGGTGAAAGTGATGGCCAGTGCGGGCGATACCGTGAAAAAGGGTCAGCCGCTCATCATCATGGAAGCAATGAAGATGGAGCACACCATCGTAAGTCCGAAAGATGGCGTGGTGGATCGCGTGGCGTTCAAGGAAAATGATCTGGTGCCGGCTGACGCGGTGTTGTTCGCGTTTGTGGAAGAGTAGCGCCGTCGTCCCGGCGAAGGCCGGGACCCAGTCCAATCGTTGTTCTGATCAAAACGATGGGCTGGATTCCGGCCTTCGCCGGAATGACGAAGAACGAAAAACGCCGCTCAACTGAGCGGCGTTTTTCGTTTTGAACGCCAGAATTAGTAGCGGTTTCCGTACGAGGGTGAAGGCTGGCGGTAGCTTGGCCGCACCTCCACATTCACCGGCATCGTCTGGCCTGGATCATAGGCCAGGCGCGTGGTGTATTCGCGATTGCCGTAGCGGTAGCGCACATCGTAGCCGCGCACTTCTTCGCGGTAATCATTGACGACATTGCAACGCTGCACATCGCGGGTGACCGGCACACGCTTCACATCGTAAGCGGCGCGGCGATAGTTACTGTCGCGGTAGCTGCTGTTACTGTATGAATCAGTGCTGCGGTTGTCATTTTCGATGCTGTGTCCGATCAATCCACCGATCACGGCACCTGCTGCCGTACCGCGGTCGCGGCCACCGGAGCTATTGCCGAATTGATGACCGACCACGCCGCCGAGGATCGCCCCCAGCACCGCGCCCGCACCGCTGCCCTGTCGGCTTTCGCTCGAATTGGAGTAGTTGCGCGAGTCGTTGTACGAATCCGGCTGCACGCGACGCACACGGCGTTCATCGTAGGTCGAGACTTGTTCGTTGACGCACTCGCGACGCGGCGCTGATACACGTTCGTAAACAGGTGTCGACGAAATCACGGTGGCGACATCGGCATATTCGGCGGCGGATGCCGTAGCACCCAGACCCAGCGTGGAGAGGACGGCAACGGCAAGAATCGATTTCATGTGAGGGCTCCTGTTGAAGAAAGTTGGGATGCACGCGAAAAACGGCGCAGCGAGGAATCCGGTTGACGGAGAAAGTGTGTCAATTTGCAACAAGGACTTCTGCGCAAGAACGGTGGATGGAATGTGCGCGAGCTCACACTTCTGGCGACCACCGCTTTCCGCGAATTGCGCATCGACAAACCCTAGCACTGGCGGGGCGTTCCGTGGCATATACCGTGGAGAACCGCATGGATGCTGGTTATTCGTGCAACGTGCTTTTCATCCACAATTTTGAGCGAATCCTATAATGGCACTCTGCGTATCATCAATGCGCGCCATGCGCAAAGCGTCGCAAAATAGGCCTAGAACGAACTACGTTGAATGAACCACGCTGAGTAAACCAATAGGAAACCATCATGTCTGCCGTACTCAAAACCCAAACTGCCGCGCCTGCCACCGTCAAACTCCTGATCAACGGCAAGTTTGTCGAATCGAAAACCCAGGTGTGGAAAGATGTGATCAACCCCGCCACGCAAGAGGTGTTGGCGCGTGTCCCATTCGCCACTAAAGATGAACTGGAAGCGGCCATCACCGGTGCGGCAGAAGCCTTCAAGACCTGGAAGCACACGCCCATCGGCGCGCGCGCACGCATCATGCTGAAGCTGCAGGAATTGATCCGGCGCGACATGAAAAAGCTCGCCGCCTGTCTCACGGCCGAACAAGGCAAAACATTGCCCGATGCGGAAGGCGATGTATTCCGTGGGCTGGAGGTCGTTGAGCACGCGTGTTCGATCGGCACGCTCTCACTCGGCGAAATCGCCGAGAACGTGGCCGGTGGCATCGACACCTATTTCATCCGCCAGCCCATCGGCGTTTGTGCCGGCATTACCCCCTTTAATTTCCCGGCGATGATTCCGCTGTGGATGTTCCCGATGGCGATTGCCTGCGGCAACACCTTTGTGTTGAAGCCTTCCGAGCAGGACCCGATGACGCCGATGTTGCTCGCGGAGCTCGCCATTGAAGCTGGTGTGCCACCGGGTGTGTTCAATATTGTGCATGGAGGCAAGGAAGCGGTTGATGCGCTTTGTACCCATCCTGAAATCAAAGCCGTTTCATTTGTCGGTTCGTGCCACGTCGGCGAACACGTTTACAAACTTTCGAGCGATCACGGCAAACGCGCGCAGTGCATGATGGGAGCCAAGAACCACGCCATCATCATGCCCGACGCCAACAAGGATCAATCGCTCAACGCGCTAGTTGGTGCCACGTTTGGTGCGGCTGGCCAGCGCTGTATGGCCACCTCCGTCGCAGTGCTGGTCGGGAAAGCCAACGAATGGATTCCCGACATCGTCGCCAAAGCCAAAACACTGACAGTCAACGCCGGCAATGTTGCGGGCACTGATGTCGGGCCGGTGATCTCGATAGAGGCCAAGCAGCGTATCGAATCAATGATTGCCAAAGGTGTGTCTGAGGGCGCAAAGCTCGAGCTGGACGGACGCAACCCGACCGTGCCAGGATTTGAAAAAGGCAACTTCATCGC
>JANPBQ010000160.1:0-13224 GCA_031430555.1 Betaproteobacteria bacterium | reverse complement strand
GGGTGCGGAGAGGCTGATGAGCGATCACGACCTTGGCGGCCAACCGATGAGGCAGCTACCTATCGAGACGGCGTCGCTGACGCCACGCTCGTTCGTTCCCGAAGATGTGCCGAAGGCCTTCCAGATGAGCCAGGAAGACGGCATGCGAACCTGGTTGCCAAGCCAGGTATATCGGGATGAAGCACATGCCGCACGAGTACTGGCTTCTCTGATTTCGCAGTTCAGCGTCCCCGGAGATCCAAAGATGGGCGCGTATGTGCTTGCAGTAAACATCCGAAGTTCGGGCACATTAGTCGGGCATGTTGGGTTTAGTCCATTGTCCAACGCTGTTGAAGTCGGCTTCTTTATTGAGCGCGCCCATCGACGCAAGGGTTTCGCCACCGAGGCCGTGCGGGCGGCCTGCGAATGGGCCGCCAATACGTTTTCGATTGAAACCGTTCTCGGCGTCACTGCGGTTCAGAACAACGCTTCACAGGGCGTATTACTCCGTGCAGGTTTTGCACGGCAGAAAGAAGAAGTCATGTGTTTTCAGGGACTGGAGCAACGTGTCGTCTTCTTTGCGCGCGCCAGAATTTCAAAGCCTGTCATGAGCCTTGTGTCATGAAACGTTGCATAAGCCCGTGCGGACGCTCGCTCGGAGGGCAGGGAATCGGTCGCTAGTACCAGATGCGATTGACAAGTACACACGAAAAACAAGCCATGTGGAATGCCATTAATCAACGATTCGCCGTCGCAATCACGCGATTAAGTCTTGCGGTTGCGCTGCTTGCCGCTTCCCACGCAGTGCAAGCCCTCGTGCCTCTCGAGAATGTCGCGGCCATCGCAACGGGTGTCGGCCACACCTGTGCCCTCACCACCGCCGGCGGTGCCAAGTGCTGGGGATCCAATGGCAATGGCCAGCTCGGCGATAACTCGACCACGAGCCGCCTCACACCCGTGGAAGTTTTTGGCCTCACGAGCGGTGTCGCGGCCATCGCAGGGGGCGGCGGCCACACCTGCGCCCTCACGATCGGCGGCGGCATCAAGTGCTGGGGAAGCAACTCGTCCGGCCAACTCGGCGACAACTCGACCACGAATCGCCTCACTGCGGTGGACGTGATCGGCCTCACCAGTGGTGTCGCGGCGATCGCGGCGGGCGACGGGTACAGCTGCGCTCTCACGATTAGCGGCGGTGCCAAGTGCTGGGGCGACAACTCATACGGCCAGCTCGGCGACAACTCGACCACGCAGCGCCTCACACCTGTCGACGTCTTTGGCCTCACCAGTCGAGTCGCGGCAATCGCAGTACGCAGTACTCACACCTGCGCACTCACCACCGGCGGCGGTGTCAAATGCTGGGGCGACAACCGTTACGGGCAACTCGGCGACAATTCGATTACACGGCACCTCACGCCAGTGGATGTCTTCGGCCTCACGAGCGGAGTCGCCGCCATCACGACGGGCGGCACCGCGGACCGCCCAGCAATCTCCGGTATCGGGTTGCCCTTCGCCGGCGCGCACACCTGCGCCCTCTCCACCAGTGGCGGCATCAAATGCTGGGGAGCCAACCAGGTCGGCCAGCTCGGTGATAACTCGACCACGCAGCGCCTCGCGCCTGCGGACGTCGTCGGTCTCACGAGCGGGATCACGGCGATCACAGCGGGTGATGCGCACACCTGTGCCCTCACCTCCGGTGGCGGTGCCAAGTGTTGGGGAGCTAACCAATACGAACAGGTCGGCAACAACCCGTTCGTTCATCGCCTCACTGCCATGGATGTCTCGGGACTCGCGAGCGGAGTCGCGGCCATCGCGGCAAGCGGGTCGGCACCGCCCTTTGTCGGCTCCCATACCTGCGCCCTCATCACTGGCGGCGGCATCAAGTGCTGGGGAGCCAACCAAGTCGGCCAACTCGGCGACGGAACTGTGTCGACGCGGATCTTCCCGGTGGACGTCCTCGTGCCCTTCAACACCCCCGGCGCACTCACCGGACTATGGTGGAACCCCAACGAATCCGGCTGGGGAATCCACTTCACGCAGCGCGGCAGCAACATCTTCGCAGCCTGGTACACCTACGATGGTTCCGGCAATCCCAAGTGGTACGTAGCGTCCAACTGTACCGGCGCGACGGGTGCATCCGGGACCTGCAGCGGAGCTCTCTACGAAGTGAACGGCCCGACTTTCTTCGGCACGACCTTCAATCCGAACGCGGTGAATGTCGTCGCGGCCGGGAGTTTGCAAGTCAATTTTCAGAACGCGAACAGCGCCTCGATGACTTACACGCTGGGCACGCAGAGCCGCACGGTCGCCATTGTCCGCCAGCCACTCGGGACCGGGGCGATCCCGGGGCTCGACTACACCGACCTGTGGTGGAACCCGGGCGAGTCGGGCTGGGGGATGGCGATTGCGCAGCAGGCGGCTAACATGTTCCTCGCCTGGTACGTCTACGACAACACCGGCAAACCGGTGTGGTACGTGGCCTCCAACTGCGCGGTCTCGGGCAATGGTTGCACGGGCACGCTCTATTGCACCACCGGGCCGCCATTCGGACCGACGTTTAATTCGGCCGCGGTTCAGGTCATCACCGTCGGGACCATGACGCTCGCCTTCAGCGACGCGAGCAACGGCACACTCACCTACACCGTGAACGGCGTGAGCGCGAGCAAGACGATCACCAGGCAGTTGTTCTGAGGCTATTATCACGTTTGCAGGAGTACGTCAGGATCATGAAGCTGCCACAGTTCATCGGAGAAAGGAACGTTCATGAATACGCATGACCGTCTACCGGTGGTGACGCGCGCACGAAATAGCGCGCTCTTGAGCCCGTTCGAAGATGCAAAGTCCCCGGCCGCAATCGCGCAAGGCGCGGCGTTACACGAGTTGGCAGCTAACCATCGCGTCAGCTCGGTCTGTCTCTCGCTGACAGTACCGGGTTACTGTCAATCCTACCAATCAAATTTGATTTAGCCGACAGTGTTTCCAGACTTCGCACAACTCGCCGCGTTCGTAGCGATTGCAATATTGAGCGGGGTAATTTGGCACGCGTCCTCGACGCGCTATTGTTGGGCGGTGGTGGCGGCCGCGATTACCGGGGGACTGGCGGCGTACGTTGCCCTCGGCATGGCGCTCGGCCGAGCCCCACACGGGCTTTTTCTGACGATGTCAATGCCGCTCTGCGGCCTGTTTGCCGCCGCGATTGGCATCCCGTTCCATCGACTTCTCTCCGGGAGCGTGCCCCGGCTGCTGGGCGCGTGCGCGGGGATTTTCGTGCTGTCGATTGTGGTGGTGTCAGCGCTGATCATGTTTTCCAAAACATGGGGAAAATTCCTTGAGATCAACTCCAGGGTGGCCACTTTCGATATTGTGTTTATTGGCGTGCTATTGGCGCTCCTTTTAGGGGGCATATTGTCGGACCAGCTTGTTTCCACGCCACAAGAATTGCGGACGCGCGACAAGAACGTAACACTGGCGATTGAAGGCCTGCCAACGTCGCCGACAGAGGCGGCTGCAGCGTTGGATGGAATGCCCGACACGGTAATTGTTCATTCAAAGATGATGGATTTTGGGGCCGCATTCTACGTTGCGTCCGCGGGCGTCTTGGCGCTCTGGTGGGTCACTCGCACGGGAAACGCAAGCACCTGGGTCTGGCTGGCGGCGCTTATTGTCTTCGC
Source organism: Betaproteobacteria bacterium (assembly GCA_031430555.1). Lineage (GTDB taxonomy): Bacteria > Pseudomonadota > Gammaproteobacteria > Burkholderiales > Usitatibacteraceae > UKL13-2. The sequence continues at coordinate 9,577 of JANPBQ010000160.1, read as the reverse complement.
ACTTTGCGAATACTTTGCGGTTCGCATATGGAAATCGAAGCCCGGACAACTCATCGTCACGTGCGATGGCTTTCGGCCGAACGGTGCGTCAAGCCGCAAGATCCGATGGGGAGAAATCGACGGTTACTTCTGGAAAGATGACGATGCCAACGAGTCTTTTGTTGCGTACAGGCTGATCCAGCGCGATGTAGCAATGCATAGATCGCCCCTGCGATCTTTTGACGGATCTGTGCGAGAAGGTTCGACCGTCTTGTCCACCCAATTGGCGCAGCTCCTGAACCGTCGACTTCACCTTTGGCGGACCGCTCATGTCGTGGACTGCGCGCAGAAACATGATACCTAATGCGCTCAACGCTCGCGCCGATTCAGAACATACTCTGACTGGCGCCCGTCCGCCGTCGACCGCCCCGCAGACGGACGGTTGCACATGCACGAGGAGATAGCGAATGTCTATGAACGCACACACCGGGGATAAGCGCGTACCGATCTACCTCGGTGCGCTCGCGATAGGTATCGCAATCGCCATACCCATCGCCGTGGCCTTGCTGCCGCCGTTGTCGGAGCCACAGGTCTTTCGTGGACTCGCGGACGATCGCACGATGCTTGGCATCCCCAATTTCCTGAACGTCGTCTCCAATCTGCCATTTCTCCTGGTCGGCGTCTGGGCCCTTTATTTCCTGTCGCGCGCCGCGGCGAATGGGAAAGTATTTGCCGACCGGCGCGAGAGATGGCCCTACTTCATCTGCTTCTTCGCGGTGAGCCTCACCTGCTTTGGATCCATCTACTACCATCTTGAGACGGATAGTGGGCGGCTTTTCTGGGACCGTCTGCCGATGGCCGTCGCCTTCATGGCGCTGTTCTCGGCAGTCATCGTCGAGCGCATTGGCATACGAACAGGATTGCGGATGCTCATTCCGCTCGTCCTGGCCGGATTGGCGAGCGTGCTGTATTGGCGCTGGAGTCTGCTGTATGCAACCGAGAACCTGCTGCCGTATGCGATCGTGCAGTATGGCTCGATCCTGACAATCGTCGTCATGGCCGCCCTGTATCCGTCACGCTATACGCGCGGTGCGGACATGTTCCAGGTCGTGGCGATCTATGCGCTGGCAAAGGTTGCGGAGGTGCTCGACGCGCAGATCTACGCAATGGGTGAGATCGTCAGCGGCCACACACTCAAGCACCTGATTGCTGCGCTGGCCGCTTACTGGCTGTTGCGGATGCTACGGCGGCGGGAGGTTATTGATGTCTGATCGCGCCACCAACGGCACTCGCTTGCTGCCGATCATCGTCGGCAACCTGTTTGAATGGTTCGATTTAACGATTTATGGATTTTTCGCGACGACCATCGCGCTGCAGTTCTTTCCACCCGGAAACGAACAGGCCGCAATGCTCGCCGTGGTCGCCACCTTCGGTGCCGCCATCGTGATTCGCCCGATCGGCGCAGTGGTCTTTGGCCTTATAGGCGACAGCTGGGGCCGCAGGACCTCGCTCACGTGGACGTTCATGCTAATGGCGCTTGGCACCGCGATGATCGGCCTCGCACCCACCTATGCGAGCGTCGGCGTTTTGGCTACAGTGATTCTCGTGCTTGGTCGATTATTGCAGGGCTTCTCGGCATCGGGCGAGGCCGGAACCGCGCTGACGTTGTTGTTCGAATCGACACCACCCGAGCGTCGCGGCGTCGCGATGGGCTGGCTCAATGTCGGCGTATACACCGCTATCGTGTTCGGCTCACTCGCCGGGTTCGCGGTCAACAAACTCCTGTCGCCGGCCGATGCCCAGGCCTGGGGCTGGCGGCTGCCATTCCTGTTCGGCCTGTTGATCGCACCTATTGGCCTCTACATGCGCTACCGTATGGATGAGTCGCAGGAATTCCTCGATGCGCGGGAACGTGCACGCATTGCGTCAGTGGCCGCACCTGCGGACAATTCGCGCCAGATGCTGCGCGCCATCGCGACCGTGATCGGACTGATGGCATTTTCCGCACCGGTGATCTACCTGCTCCTGATCTTCATGCCCGGCTACGCGGTGCGTGAACTGAAGCTGGAGCAGACGGTGCCGATGTTGTCCACGCTCATCTCTAGTACGCTGCTGGTAGTGCTGCTGGTGCCGATGGGCTGGCTTGGTGACCGCGTCGGCTACAAGCCACTGATCGTGCTGGCAAGCGCGCTCGGGACAGCGCTGGTCGTGCCACTGATGTGGTACCTGACGCACGCGCCGTCGTTCGCCTCGCTATTGCTGCTGCAATGCACGCTTTGTATCTGCCTCGCGTTGTACGTCCCCAGTTGCGGCGCGATGATGGCGAGTCTCTTCCCGGTAACACGCCGCGCGCTCGGCTTTGGCCTGGGTTATAACCTAGGTGCGATCGTCTTCGGCGCCTTCGCCCCGTTCATTACGGCTTGGCTGATCCAGGTGAGCGGCGACAAAATGATGACCGCCTGGTATGTCCTGACTGGCGGCCTGATCAGCGTGCTCGTTGCACTGACTCTGCGCGAGCCAGTCTATGAAGCGGGTTGTGTCGACCCAAACCATGGCGCACGACGGCGGTCATGAATCCTAGACTGCGACGCCAGGGTACCAAATTGCCACGGCCGTTCGCCGGGCTTCTCGGCCGTGTTCAATACAGGGAATGAACAATCCCCGTCCATTCGTGCCGGCGACAAATTGCGCACTCAACAGTTCCCGAAAAAATGCGACTGGCCAAAGGCAATGCAACTCAAGGCGTAGCTTCTTCCAGCTTCTGCTGCACCTCCAACCACCGCCACTCCAGCGCCTCAACCGCTTCGCTCACCTCGCTCTGGCGCTTGAGCAATTCGAGCAATCTGGTTTTGTTCTCTTCCGCGTACGCATCTTCACGCGCAAGCCAGGATTCGATATCAGTTTTTTCGCGGTTCAGTGCGGCCATTTCCGATTCGATTTTTTTGCGCGTATCTTCCAGCGGTTTTTTCGCGGAGTAATTTTTGCGGCGCTCTTCGGCGTCGGCGCGGCGTTGCGCTTTTCGGTCGCCATCGCTCATCGCGGTCTCTAGCACTGGCGCGGCCTTCTCGGCCTTTTCAGCCTGCGAACCGCGTGTTTGCTGGGGTTTTCGGTTTTGATCCGGGCTCGGCTTGCCTTTTTGATGCGCGCTCGCATAGGCACGCGCCCATTGTTTGTAATCATCCAGATCGCCGTCAAATTCAGCGAGCGTTCCATCAGCCACCAGCCACAGCGTATCGGTGGTGGCCTTCAGCAAATGCCGGTCGTGCGCGACTACCACCAGCGTGCCGTCGAACTCCTGCAACGCTTCCGCGACCGCTTCGCGCATGTCGATATCGAGGTGATTGGTCGGCTCATCGAGCAACAGCAGATTGGGTTTTTGCCAGACGATCAACGCCAGGGCGAGCCTTGCCTTCTCGCCGCCGGAAAACGGGCCGATCGGCTCCATCACCCGGTCGCCACGGAAATCGAAGCCGCCGAGAAAATTGCGGAATTCCTGTTCGCGCACGTTGGGGTCGGCGCGCTTCATGTGTTGCAGGCAGGATTCGGTCGGACGCAGTTGCTCGACCTGATGTTGCGCGAAATAGCCGATTTTTAAACCCTGGCCTTCATAGCGGCCGCCGCGCTTCAGCGCGAGCATGCCGGCCAACGATTTAACCAGCGTCGATTTGCCGGCACCGTTGGGGCCGAGCAGGCCGATCTTGTCGCCATAGAACAAACGCCATTCGACGTTTTGCAAAATATCACGGCCGGTTTTTTCATCGCCATAGCCGAGCGTCGCCTCTTTCAAATGCAGTAACTGGCGCGGCTTGGCATCGGGTTCGCGAAACGTGAATTCAAACGGCGAATCAACGTGCGCCGCTGCGATCAATTCCATTTTCTCCAGCGTCTTCACGCGGCTTTGCGCTTGCTTGGCCTTGGTGGCTTTGGCTTTGAATCGATTCACGAACGATTGCAGATGCGCGATCTGTTTTTGCTGTTTCTGGTGTGCCGCTTGCTGCACCGAAAGCTGCATTGCGCGTGTGACTTCAAAAGCGGAATAGTTGCCGGTGTATTCGTTCAGTTTCTGGCTGTCGACATGCACCACTTTGTTGACCACCGCGTCCAAAAAATCGCGATCGTGGGTGATCAGCAACAGCGTGCCGGAGTAGGCCGCGAGCCAGTCCTCAAGCCACATCACCGCATCAAGATCGAGGTGATTGGTCGGCTCATCGAGCAGCAATAAATCCGAGCGGCACATCAACGCCTGCGCCAGATTCAGGCGCATGCGCCAGCCGCCGGAAAATTCGGCGACCGGTCGCGCCTGCTGTTCTTCATTGAAGCCCAAGCCCGACAGCAACGAGGCCGCGCGCGATTTCGAGGCGTAGCCGCCAATGTGGTCGTAATGGCCGTGCAGCTCGGCGATTTTCTCGCCGGATTCGTGTTCGAGTTCCGCTTTCGCGAGTTCGCTTTCCACGGCGCGCAATTCGGTGTCGCCGTCGAGAGCGTAATCGAGCGCGTTGCGGTGGCTTTGCGGCGTTTCTTGAGCGACGTGCGCGATCACCCACTTGGTCGGCATATCGACATCGCCGCTGTCCTGATGCAAGTGGCCGCGCAACAACGCGAACAAACTGGTTTTGCCGCAGCCGTTCGGCCCGATCAGCCCGACCTTGTGGCCGGGAAACAGCATCAAGTTGGCACCGTCAAGCAGGCGCTTGGGGCCGCGGGCGAGGACTAAGTTGGTGAGGCGAATCATGAATTTACAGTGTCATCCTGACCTCAGACTTGATCAGGGGTCAGGATGACAGTTCCTTAAAGTGCGTAGTCGTAATCAATACAAAGCGGCGCATGGTCGCTGAAACGCTCATCCTTGTAGATGCGCGCATATTCGGCCGTGGCGGCAATGCCCGGTGTGCAGATGTGGTAATCGATACGCCAGCCGACATTCTTGTCCCATGCCGCACCGCGATTAGACCACCACGTGTACTGGTCGGGCAGCGGAATCAGCCGGCGAAATACATCCACATAGCCGACGGTATCGAACAAAGTTGTCAGCCACTCGCGTTCTTCGGGCAGGAAACCGGAATTTTTCCTGTTGCCTTTCCAGTTCTTCAAATCGATTTCTTTGTGCGCGATATTCCAGTCGCCGGTGATGACGATTTCGCGGCCACTCGCTTTCAGTTTTTTCAAATACGGCATGAATTCGTTCATGAAGCGGAATTTCTTCGCCTGCGATTCTTCGGACGCCGAACCCGACGGAACATACAGCGAAATCACCGACAAATTGCCGAAATCGACCTGCAGGAAACGGCCTTCGGCATCGATCCACTTGATGCCGGTACCAATTTGCACCCGATCTGGCTCGCGTTTGCAATAAAGCGCGACGCCGGCGTAGCCCCTTTTGTCGGCCGGATGAAAAAAGGCGTGCCACTTTTTCCATGGCAAGGCCTCGGGCGGCAGATCGGATTCAAGCGCCTTGATTTCCTGCAAACAAATGACATCGGGCTTCTGGCGTTTGAGCCAGGTAAACATGCCCTTCGATGTCGCCGAACGGATGCCGTTGCAATTGACGGTGATGACGCGCATTTCGGGTTGAATTTCAGTCGGGAAACCGCGATTATGAGGGATTTGCGAAGGCAACCCGAGAACCCATGAGCAACGCAGCCGATTTCCGCCAGCAATTCGTCGAATTTGCCATTAGACAAAACGCACTCTGCTTCGGCGAATTCAAGACCAAGGCCGGGCGTTTGTCGCCTTATTTCTTCAATTCCGGCCTGTTCAGCGATGGTGCCTCGCTGGCCGCGCTGGGGCGCTATTACGCGCAAGCGATCCTCGCCTCAAACCTTAAAATCGACACCCTGTTCGGCCCGGCCTACAAAGGCATCACGCTAGCGGCCGCCACCGCAGTCGCACTTGCCGAAATGGGGCACAACCTGCCGTTTTGCTTCAATCGCAAGGAGGCGAAGGATCACGGTGAGGGCGGATTGATCGTCGGCGCGCCGCTGAAAGGTAATGTGTTGATCATTGACGACGTGATTACCGATGGGGCGTCAAAGCGCGAATCGGTGGAAATGATCCGTGCGGCGGGTGCAACCCCGGTTGGCGTGCTGATTGCTTTGGACAGACAGGAACTCGGTGCCAAGCCGGGTGCCACGTTGTCGGCGGCGCAGGAATTCAACCAAATGTATGGGGTGCCCGTTATTGCGGTAGCCACCCTCGCGGATATCTTGGCTTTTCTTCTGCGCCGGGGTGACGAACGCGATAAACTCTCAAAAATTGAGGCATACCGCCGAACCTACGGTATCGCCGGTTAACTAAAAAAGATCCAATGCGCATGAAATTCACGAATTTAGCCCTTGCAACATTTATCCTCGGCACGGCCTTGGCCCCGCCGTTCGCGCACGCATTGTATAAATGTGTCGATGAAAAAGGCATCACGCACTATGGCGACACCATGCCGCCGCAGTGCGCGAAAAAAGCCATCACCGAAATGAGCAAGCAGGGCAGCGTCGTCAAACAATACGACGCACCGCTAACACCCGAACAACTTCGCGCGCAAGACGACGAGCGCGAGCGCCGAAAGGAACACGAAAAGAAGATTACCGAACAACGGCTCAAGGATCAGGCGTTGATCGCCACCTACGGTTCCGAGCGCGAATTCAACGTGGCCCGCGATAAGGATTTGGCGGGGCTCGATGCACGCAAGAAAACACTTATCTCGCGCAATGAGGGCATCGACAAGCAATTGTCCAAGACGCAAAACGAAATGGAGTTCTACAAGACGGGCAAAAGCAAGTCCGGGAAGGCCGGTAAGCAGGTCGAGGCGCCGCCGCAGTTGGTGATGGATTACAACCGCGCCAAAAATGACCGGACGCTGCTCGACAACGAACTCGTCAAGGTCGATGTCGACCGCGCCGCCGTGGTGGCGCGCTATGACACCGAACGCGCACGCTGGAAAAAACTCAAGGGCGGAATGGCGGCCGGCACCTTGCTCGACGAAAAAGGCGATGTCGCCGCCACGCCAGATCTACCAACGCAGATTGTCGGTCAATCGACCATTATCCCAGGGCGACCGCGAGGCATGGCGACCTGCGAGGGCAAAACCTACGAATGCACCTTGGGGCTGCAATACCTTTGCCGCGGCCCGAATGTGGGGGGGCCGGGCGTCAACGTAAAATTGGTCTCTTGCCTCGATTCGCGCCGCTGATCGATTTGCCGGAATTCTTCCAATCACTCACATACTCAAAGCGCGCCGCGATGGCGCGCTTTGACATTGGAGCATTGAAATGTCCCTATATACCCCCGCTTTTTTCGCTGAACCCGACAATCAGCGCGTCTCATCGCTGATCGACCACTACGGTTTCGCCACCTTGATTGCGCCGGCGAGTTTGCACATTTCGCATGTGCCGCTGATGCTCGACCGTGAACGCGGCACGCGCGGCACGCTGATCGGCCACCTCGCGCGCGCCAACCCGCATTCTGAGGCGCTGCAAGACGGCTCATTGGCGACGGCGCTGTTCCATGGCCCGCACGGCTACGTCTCGCCAACCTGGTACCAGGCCCCCGGGGTGCCGACGTGGAATTACGCGGCCGTTCATGCACACGGCACGGTGCGGCGGATTGACGACGCAGAGGTCAAGTGGGCCATCGTCACGCGGTTATCGGCACAGTACGAAGCGGGCGCGGCAACGCCGTGGAATCCTGACGCCAACAAAGCGCAGTGGCTGAAAATGCTCGATGCCATCGTCGGCTTTGAAATTGAGATCACCGGAATCGAAGCGAAATTCAAGTTATCGCAAAATCGAATTCCGCAAGATCAGGAAAATGTGATTGCACGATTTGACGCAGATGCGAATCCGGATCGGCGGGCGATGGCGGCGTTGATGCGGGAGAATTTGGCAGCGAAGAAGCGCGCGGAATAACACCCGACGGAGTGTCGATCGCCTGGTCAAAAACCTCCGTTCGCCCTGAGCCTGTCGAAGGGCCTCGTGCATCCGGCCCTTCGACAGGCTCAGGGCGAACGGGAAATAGGGGAAAAGAGTAGGCTCATGATGACAATTTGCGCTTGAGAATCTCGGTAACCTGCGCCGGATTCGCGGTCTTGTTGCTTGCCTTCATCACTTGACCGAAAAGCGCATTGAGCGCCTTTTCTTTGCCGGCTTTGTATTCTTCGACGGATTTGGGGTTTGCTTTGATCACGTCGTCGATCATTTTTTCGATGGCGGTGGCGTCGGAAACCTGCTTTAAACCCTTGGCGGCGATGTAGCTTTGCCATTGGGCATTACGCTCCAGTCTTTCGACGATTCCGGTTAGCTTCGCCAGATCCGCGTCAGTCTTTTCGCACAACGCCTGAAATTGTCCCCTCGCAACAACACGCGATATTTCGCCTGCCCGCTCTGAGGCAATAAGCATTCCGACATCACTCCAAGAGGGAACCTCAACGTCATCAATCTCGACATGCTTCCGGTTCAAGTATGCGGAAATCTCGCCGAGTAGCCACGTTGCTGCGGCCTTGCCGGAACCGGAATACTCGCGGAGTTCTTCGTAGTACTTCAGAAAACTCGCAGACTGAGTAATTTGTCGTGCTTCTGATGTCTTCAGCCCATCTTGCATTGCAATTCTTGCTGCTGCTTCTTCAGGTAATTCGGGCATGGCCGCCTTGACCACGCTCACCCATTCCCGCGCAATCTCCAACGGCAACAAATCCGGATCCGGAAAATAGCGGTAATCCATCGCGTCTTCTTTTGACCGCATCGAGCGCGTTTCGTCGCGGTCAGCGTCATAGAGCCGCGTCTCTTGCACGACCGTTCCGCCATCTTCAATCAACTCGATCTGCCGGCGAATCTCGTATTGAATCGCGCGCTCGAGAAAGCGAAACGAATTGACGTTCTTGATTTCCGCCCGCGTTCCCAACTTCACATCGCCCACCCGTCGCACCGACACATTTGCGTCGCAACGAAACGAGCCTTCCTGCATGTTTCCGTCGCAAATGCCGATCCACGTGACGATGCCGTGCAACGCTTTCGCATAGGCGACCGCTTCCTCGGCCGAACGCATGCACGGCTCGGTAACGATTTCCAGCAGCGGCGTGCCCGCGCGATTCAAGTCGATGCCGGAAACGCCGCTCGTTTCCAGGCCTTCATGCAACGACTTCCCGGCATCTTCTTCAAGATGCGCGCGGGTAAGTTGAACCACTTTTTCCACGCCGCCGACATCGATCGTCACGGTTCCGCCCACCACCACCGGCAATTCGTATTGGCTAATCTGATAGCCCTTGGGCAAATCAGGATAGAAATAATTCTTGCGCGCGAAAATCGATCGGCTGGCAATTTCGCCGTTAACCGCGAGGCCGAACTTGATCGCGCATTCCACGGCACCCTTGTTCAATACCGGCAAAGTACCTGGCAATGCGATATCCACCGCGCTCGCCTGAGTATTCGGCTCCGCGCCATAGGCAGCCGGCGAGCCGGAAAAAATCTTCGACGTGGTGGAAAGCTGGGTATGCGTTTCCAGCCCGATGACCACTTCCCAGCCATTCGGAATCTTGCTCCCGCCGCTCACTGAAAGGCCTCGGGCACGCGTGTGTGGAAATCGGTTGCCTGCTGATAGCGGTGGGCAACGC
>JANPBQ010000159.1:0-3187 GCA_031430555.1 Betaproteobacteria bacterium | reverse complement strand
ATCGCGAGCGCGCCCTGCCCTCGTGCATCCTCATCGACGAAGCGCAATTCATGACCGAAGCGCAAGTCACGCAACTCCACGAGCTCGCGCATACGCGCGGCACGCCGGTGATTTGCTACGGCTTGCGCAGCGATTTTCTGGGTCAGCCGTTTCCCGGTTCAAAAGCGTTGCTGACGCTCGCCGACGATCTGGAAGAAATGAAAACGATCTGCCGCTGCGGTCGCAAGGCGACGATGAATGTGCGGCTCGATGAGCACGGCAACCGCGTCACGCAGGGCGAACAAGTGGAGATTGGCGGTAATGACCGCTATGAGGCGGTGTGTCCGCGCAGGTTTTATACGGGGCGGTGTTGACAGAAACTCTCGCACGGGCACCCTCTCCCCGTTTGCTGAAAATCGCCGCAAGTAGGTCGATCCGACTGACACTGCCACTCAACTTGAAATTTCCGTTCAGTCCCGGCAAGATTCGCATATGAAGCGAGTTTTCCACCGCTGAGTTAGGACATCGATGACTGACAAGATGTCGACGGTTGAGACATTTCTGACCGACTTCCACGACGCGCGTCCAGGCCTTACGTCGAAGTCCTTTGGCGATCTCCCGGTAACCTTCCGCGAGCGACAATTGCGTTCTTCATACGAGATTCTCGCGGCCGTTGTGCCCGACTCCAATGCAGACATTGCAGTCCTCGATCTCGCCTGCGGCGATGGATACCTGCTTTCACTACTTGCTTCGCGATCCCTACCCGGTCTTGTGCTGAGTGGGGTCGACATGAGCGCTTCGGAGCTTGCGGCTGCACGAGTGCGCCTCGGCGATCGTTTCGTGCTTCAACAAGCAAAGGCGCAAGCGCTCCCATTCCCGGCCGATCATTTTGACTATGTGCTTTGTCACCTGGCGCTCATGTTGATGGACGATGCCGAACAGGTGCTGCGCGAAATTCGTCGCGTACTTAAGCCCAGTGGAACGTTCGCAGCCATCGTCGGAGCCGCGCCACCGCCATCGCAGGCGCTGTCCGTATACGTTGACGCGTTGAGACGGCATCCGCGGCAAGAACATCTTTCAGAAGTACGGTTCGGCGACCGGCGCTTCCGCGATCACGCAGGGATTGTCGAAATTCTGTCGAGTGCATTTCACCAAATTGCCGTGGAGGATATCAACATAACGCAGCGGTTCGAGCCGAACGCACTCTGGAAGTGGTTTCTGGATATGTACGATCTCTATCTTTTGAATGAAACCGATCGCCAAACGGTCGAACGTGAATTTCTTTCCACCGTGTCGCCGCATTGCGGGCTGGATGGAAAACTTGAACACCTCACGACCCTCCGCTTTTTCAGCGCGACGGCGGCATGAGCCTTGGCGGTGAAAGCCGTTGCTTGAACGAGCCTCAGAATGATAGCGGCCAAGCTCGAGCATCATTGGCGGCGTCATCGAGGGCGGTCGATTGGCGATTGTCGGATTTGAGTTGGCTGCCCCATAATTAAACATCAGGTTTGAACAGGAGCGGTCATGGCATTTCACACATTGCAAACGCTTCTGGGTGGCCAAAATGACTTGATGAGAATGGCAGGCAAACTGACCAGCCTAGGTCGCGGCATGGTTGTGGTAACCGGGCAATCTGGCAGCGGCAAGTTGACGACACTCGTGGCATTGGCCGATTTCATCGCCGCCGAAACCCGAGCCGTGCTGGTGCTCACGGACCATGAACAGTCAATTGAGCCATGCAGACCATTTCCAGCGAACTGGACTGTTGTAATTGAGCCCGATCGACAAAAGCAAGCGGCGCTGTTCTCCTCCGCCGGCACCGATGGCACGATCATTTTGACCCACCTGTTGACGTTCGACAACGCAAAAGTTGCCGCCGCAAGGGCAAGCAGAAACTTGATCCTTGGTTGCGTGGATACGCCGTTGATTGGCTTGGATGTTGCCTATGCTTTTCGGGGCATGAGCGTCGAGTATGGAACCTTCGTCGATGCCGTGCGCTGCATATGGTCGCAGGCGCTGGTACCGGCTTTGTGCGGTGTTTGTTCAGAGCAAGCGACGTTGACAAAGGAAGATTCAAATTATCTCTTTCCGATGGGAAATACCTTTCCAAATATCCGGCGGGAGGTCGGTTGCGCGCAATGCGATTGGAGCGGAAACATGAACCGGGATGCGATTTGCGACGTGACGATTATCGATGATACAAATCGCCGAATCGTCAGTTCAATCCTGATGAAAGATGCACGCTTGACACTTGATGATGACCATCATGCAAGCATGCCCAATCACGCGCGCCGGCTTCTCGACAACGGCAAAATTGGGATCGGTACTTATCGCGACATGATTCTGAGAAACCCGCTGCTGCGATCGATAAACATGCTTGAACGCGAACGCGCGCGCTCTGCCATGCTGGGGAATCTCTTCGACAAGTTTGTATCCCCGTCCGTCAAGCAACGCCTGCTGGACGGAAGCAACGTGACCGATGGTTTTTTGAAGGGCGAGTCGCGCATCGTCACCTGTCTGTTTTGTGACATACGCGATTTCACGCCACGATCCGAGAGTCGTGACCCGCAGCAACTCTTTGCCGAATTGAATCGTTATTTTGCAGATGTCGTTGACGCCGTGCTCACCAACGAAGGTACGATCGACAAGTTCATCGGCGACGCGGTGATGGCGGTATTTGGCGCTCCCCTGGATCAAATCGACCATGCGGAGAGAGCAGTCAAGTGTGCGCTCACGATTCAACAGCGGGTTGAGACGCTGAATCAAACTTACTGTCGTGACCTACCCATTGAAGTGGGTATTGGAATCAATACTGGGCCCGCCATCGCCGGCTGCATTGGAACCGATGAACGCATGGAGTACACGGTGCTTGGCGACGCCATAAACGTTTCCGCGCGCCTGGAAGGTCAAGCCGAACCGGGGCAGATTTTGATCAGTGATTCAACCAGGAGGCAAATTGCCGGTGGATTCAAACTCAAGTCGCTGGGCCCCATGCAACTCAAGGGAAAGACCCAAGCCATAGATGTCTTTGAAGTGTTGGGGCAGTCCTAGGCGTTTGGTTTAAATTCGAAGTGTTCACCCCCGCCACCAACTTCGCTGAACTCTATCGCGAGCGCGCCCTGCCCTCGTGCATCCTCATCGACGAAGCGCAATTCATGACCGAAGCGCAAGTCACGCAACTCCACGAGCTCGCGCATACGCGCGGCAC
>JANPBQ010000158.1:0-9757 GCA_031430555.1 Betaproteobacteria bacterium | reverse complement strand
CGGGGCGGCCAATATCGGTCGGCTTCAACGCACTTCTCCAATACGCAAAGGACTACCGCGGTTCTCTTCATTCACCCGCGCTGCCGTAGCTGGCATCAACTGGCCGGAGAACTCGCAAGATGGATCGCATGGTACAGGCAGCGATATGCGTTGGAAAGGTTTGCATGTGCTGCGGTGCAGCAGAAGAAGCACAGAACAACAGCGGACTAGACTGCTTCGGCCATTGCCTCCGGCGGCGCGCGGCGAAGCGAATACGCGCTGCTGACGCCAATTTGCTTGGCGAAATGGACATTCTTGGTGGCCGCGTGCATGTACAAATTGAATCCGCCAAAATGCGTCGCCGCATAATTGTATGCACCGCCCAATTCATATTCGAGACGATTGACGGCGCTGTCGAAAAACGCCGGCGTCTTCCTCACCAAATCGTCGCCCGACTTGAACACCACCTCGTCACCCGCGCCCGTGTGCTTGACGGCGATGCCGCCGGCGACGAATTCGGGATAAAGGCGGTCGCGGCATTTTTCGAGGTAACAACGATCCGACATTTGCGCGATGATATCCGCCGAGCCGAGCAGGCTGCCCAGCATCCGCAACAACGGATCTTGTATAAGGATATCGCCGACCCGCTTTTCGAAGCCGGTGAAATGGATCAGTTCCGCGCCCGCGACGACCAACTCGCCCATGCCGATCTGCGGAAGGTATTGCGTCAGGAAAGCCGCGCCGCGCGAAACATGATTGATCGTGTATTCGGCGCCGTTCTTGGCGACTGTGTCGTCGGTTGAGCGCAAATAGCCGACATCGTGCAACAACGCAACAACGATGCCCAATTGAAACAAACGTACGCCGAACGCCGGCGTTTCGCGGCGTGAACGTTCATAACCATCCATCAGGCGCGCCATCGCCAATGTCACATCCATGACGTGCTGGACGTCGTGATACAACGTGTCGCAGGCTTGATAGCCGGGATAATTGCCGTGATAGAGGCGCGTCATGTCGACGAATGCGGTATCCATCGGCGCGTGCGCAGCACCGGGATAGAGCAATCTGAACAACCGGGCGATTTCACGTTGAACGGCCGCTGTATCGGTCGTCTGAATCCGATTCGTCACATCAAAATCATTGCGGCGCACTTGCATTGTTTCGTGCCCGTCCATTCTTAGAGACGCTACACTTGTCCAAGGCGATTTTTGTGAAATCGCCGGCTCCCCCACTCCCCAGCTACTGCCAACATTTGACACCGCGTCGGCCAAAAAATCAACCCGCATTCGCGCGATGTTCGCGTGTGGCGGCGTATTTATTTCCGCTAGATTGTGCGCTAGTTCACACTTTCCGGATGTCACTGGTAACGCGCTCAATTTTACCCGCCGTCCGCCCACCATGCGGCATCGCGTGCAATTGGCGGGTCACGACGGTATAGTGGTCGCCTGCAACAACGGCATCGTCATGGAACCCTTCGAAACGATTCAGGCGATCGAGCGCCGACTGATCGAGCTAAAGCAGGAGCACCGCGACCTGGATCTCGCGATCGACGCGTTGGTCGCTTCGCCGATTCACGACGAATTGCAACTCAGGCGCCTCAAGAAGCGAAAATTGCTGTTGAAAGACCAGATTTCATTTCTCGAATCGCAATTGACGCCGGACATTCCCGCATAAATTGCGCAGCACGGTTTTCCAGATTTGCGTGCCGCGCGTACACTACTGAAAGCCACGATTGCCTTCAATCGGAGGATAATCCACGGTGAACCCCCGCACAGGGTGAAGGTGTTTTGCCGGCGGTTGAAAAACCTCCGTCTGGCCTCGCCGCGCATCGATGCACTGCTCCGCCGCCCGCTTTTTGCCGTAGTCGACGAAGAGTGGACGTAAAACGCGGGACGATTTCTTGCCCATACCTACCTTGCCAAACTCGCCATCCACAAAGTGAACAATGAATAGAAAACTGCTGACGGGTGCCGTCGTGGCCGGTCTGACGATTGTTGGCGCAGTCGGCTACTGGCTTGGCAAAACGCAAACGACCGCCAATGCGCCGAAAGCCGGGCAAGGCGGCAATGCTCCGAACGCTCGCGCGGGCACTGCCGCAACGATCACGGTCGAGGCGAACAAGGTGAAATCCGTTCGCATGGCGCAGGGATTGACGGCTGTGGGTTCACTGCGGTCGGATGAATCGGTGACGATCCGCCCGGAAGTCGCGGGACGCATCAGCGAAATCGCTTTCCGCGAAGGACAACGCGTCGAGAAAGGTGCAACGCTGATCCGTTTCGATACCTCCGTGCAGCGCGCGGAAGTCGCGCAGGCCGATGCTAACCTGGGGCTGGCCAAAAGCCGTCTCGATCGCTCGCGTGATTTGTTCAACAAAGGCTTCATCTCCACCCAGGCGCGTGACGAGGCGGAAAGTAATTTCAAGGTCGCGCAGGCAAATTTCGATCTCGCTCAGGCGCGCCTTACCAAGCTCGACATCAAGGCGCCGTTTTCAGGCATCGTCGGCCTGCGCAGCGTCAGCATCGGCGACTATGTCAAAGATGGTCAGGACATCGTCAATCTTGAGGAAATCGATCCACTAAAAGTCGATTTCAAGGTTCCGGAAATCTACTTGAAGCAAGTCGCCGCAGGTCAATCGTTGCAAATCTCACTTGACGCATTTCCAGGTCAGACATTTCAAGGCAAAGTTTTCGCCATCAATCCGCTGGTCGACACCAATGGCCGCGCGATCGTCATCCGCGCGATGGTGGAAAACGCGGGGGCCCGCCTGCGTCCGGGCATGTTCGCCCGAGTCAGGCTGTTGTTCGCTGCCGAGCGCGATTCGGTGGTGGTGCCGGAGCAATCCATCATTCCGGTCGGCGATGACCACTTTTTGTTCAAGGTGGTCGATGGCCGCGCGCAGCGGACCAAAGTTGAAATCGGTCAGCGGCGCGAAGGCAAGGTTGAAATTCTGCGCGGGTTGGAGGTCGGCGACATGGTAGTGACGGCGGGCCAGACAAAGCTGCGAGACGGCGCGCAAGTCAGCGTCGCGGGCGTATCGCCAACACCGCCAAACACCGCGGCCACCGACATTAAATCGGGCGGCAAGTCGTGACTCTGCCGGAGTTGTGCATCAAGCGACCGGTATTCGCCACTGTGCTGAGCCTGGCCGTGTTGCTGATCGGCTTGATTTCCTACTCGCGCCTGTCGGTTCGCGAGTATCCGAAGATCGACGAACCGATTGTCAGCGTCGAAACCGCTTACAAAGGCGCATCGGCCGAAGTAGTCGAATCGACCATCACCAAGCCGCTGGAGGATTCGTTGTCGGGCATCGAAGGCGTCGATGTCATGACCTCGCAAAGTCGCTCCGAGCGCAGCCAGATCAATATCAAATTCAAACTCACGCGCGATCCCGATTCTGCGGCCGCCGATGTGCGCGACAAAGTGGCGCGCGTGCGCGGGCGTCTGCCGGAGTCGGCGGACGATTCCATAATTTCCAAAGTCGAGGCGGATGCGGATCCGATCATGTTTATCAGCTTTAACAGCGATAAACACACACCGCTCGAAGTTTCGGATTACGCCAACCGCTACATCAAGCCGCGTTTTTCGACCCTGCCGGGTGCGGCCGATGTGCGCATTTTCGGCGAGCGAAAAATCTCCATGCGCATCCGGCTCGACCGCTCGAAACTCGCCGCCTACAAATTGGGGCCGGCCGACATCGAGGATGCGCTGCGCCGACAGAATGTCGAAGTGCCGGCGGGACGCATCGAGAGCCAGTCGCGCGAATTCTCGGTGCTCGCCCAGACCGATCTGCAGACGCCCGAGCAGTTCAACAATATCGTGATTCGCGATGCGGGCGGTTATCCGGTCAGGCTGCGCGATGTGGCGCGCGCCGAGATCGCGGCCGTCGATGAGCGGATTCTCGCGCGTTTCAATGGTCGCAATGCGGCCACGCTCGCGATCATCAAGCAATCGACCGCAAATCCGCTGGAGCTTTCCCTCGCCGTGCGCGCGGAATCCGCGGAAATTCAGAAGTCGTTGCCGGACGGCATGAAACTTGAGGTCATGTACGACACGTCGCTGTTCATTGAACAAGCGATCAAAGCGGTGTTCGGCACCATCTGGGAGGCCATCGTGCTGGTCGCGCTGGTGATCTTTCTGTTCCTGCGCAATCTGCGCGCGACCATCATTCCGCTGATCACGATCCCGGTGTCGCTGGTGGGCGCGTTCGCATTGATGTACGTATTCAATTTCAGCATCAATACGCTCACGTTGCTGGCGATGGTGCTGGCGATCGGCCTGGTCGTCGACGACGCGATCGTGGTGCTGGAAAATATCTACCGCAATCTTGAAGCCGGCATGCAACGCACCGAGGCCGCGATCAAAGGCGCGCGCGAGATTGCGTTCGCCGTCGTTGCCATGACGCTTACGCTCGCGGCCGTCTATGCGCCGCTGGCCTTCGCCACCGGTCGCACCGGTCGATTGTTCATCGAGTTTGCATTGGCGCTGGCCGGGGCCGTGATCGTGTCGGGCTTCGTCGCGTTGACGTTGTCGCCGATGCTTTGCTCGCTCATTCTCAAACACGACGTGAAACACGGCAGGGTCTACAACGCGATCGAATCGATCATTCTGCGGGTAACCGAATTCTATAAACGAACGCTGACTGCGATCTTGAAAAAGCGCGCCATCGGTGTCGGCATCTGGCTGCTGTTCATGTTGCTGGCGATTCCGTTGTTCATGAACTTGAAGCAGGAACTTGCGCCATTGGAGGATCGCGGCATCATCTTCGGCCTGGTGTCGGCGCCGGAAGGCTCCACTGTCGCCTACACGTCCGCCTACGTCGAAAAAATCGAGGCGTTTTACAAAGAAATTCCCGAGATGCGGCGCTACAACTCGATCGTCGGGTTTCCCACCGTCTCCGATGGCCGCGCGATATTGCGGCTCTCTGACTGGAATGAGCGCACCCGCAGCCAGCAGGAAATTGTCAACGAGCTGGTGCCGAAATTTCGCAGTCTTGCCGGCGTCAACGCGTTCGCGGTGAGCCCTCCATCGCTCGGACAAGGGCGCGACAAGCCGCTGCAATTCATCATCATGACCTCCGCACCTTACGAAGTGCTGCAGCAGTATGTTGATCGCCTGATCGCCGAGGCCGTCAAGAATCCCGGATTGATGGATATCGATTCCGATCTGCGCTTGAACAAACCCGAGTTGAAAATCGCCGTCAACCGCGACAAGATCGCCGATGTCGGCACCAACGTCGATGCCGTCGGCCGGACGCTGGAGAGCATGCTCGGCGGGCGGCAGGTGACACGGTTCAAGAACGATGGCGAACAATACGATGTCATCGTTCAGGTGGCGGATGTGGATCGATCCAATCCCGACGACATCACCAATATTTATGTGCGCGGCCGGAACAATGAAATGGTGCAGCTTTCGAATCTGCTCAGCGTCCGCGAGTCGGTGGCACCGCGAAGTCTGAATCACTTCAACAAATTGCGCGCGGCGCGAATCGATGCCAATCTCGTCCCGGGCTACGCGATCAAAGATGCGATCGACTATATGAAGGACGCGTCGAAACGGGTGTTGCCGCCGACGGTGCAAAACGATTTGTCCGGCCAGGCACGCGAATTCCGCGATTCGTCCGGCAGCATCTACCTGACGTTTGCGCTGGCGCTCGCGTTCATCTACCTCGTTCTGGCGGCGCAGTTTGAAAGTTTCGTCGATCCGTTCGTGATCATGCTGACCGTGCCGTTGTCGATGACCGGCGCGCTGCTCGCCTTATGGTTGACGGGCGGTTCGCTCAATGTGTATAGCCAGATCGGCCTCATCACGCTGGTGGGCCTCATTACCAAGCACGGCATCCTCATCGTTGAATTCGCGAACCAATTGCAGGAGCGCGGCATGGCACTGCGCGAAGCGGTGACCGAGTCCGCCACACTTCGGTTGCGGCCGATCATGATGACCACCGGCGCAATGGTGCTCGGCGCAGTGCCGCTGGCACTTTCACGTGGCGCGGGGGCCGAATCGCGGCAAGTGATCGGCTGGGTGATCGTCGGCGGCATGACGCTTGGCACGGTGCTGACATTGCTGGTCGTGCCCACGTTCTACACGATCTTTGCGCGCAATCATCAGCATGCGCGCGATGCGGATGAACGCGCAGGCTCGGGGGCGCGGATCGCTCCGGCGGCCGGTGATTAGTGGCATTTCGGGGGGTACATCTATTTACCTCAAATTTTCGTCATTCCGGCGAAGGCCGGAATCCAGCCCATCGTAAGATCAATGAGTTACGAAGGACTGGGTTCCGGCCTTCGCCGGAACGACGGGTTTTTAGAAATACCCCGGGGATAAACCCAATATTCGGTGAGGCTTTCCAGACGTTTTCGCCCTGAAACGCGCACCAGTACTGGATCTATCGTCGAATCCCGCTAAAACCGGCTAACATCCGGGCTGCGATAAAAACTCAGCACTTTCGGCACGTACGCCATCGTTTCCGGATAGGGTGGAATGCGGTGGCCGGCGCGGATTACGGCATTTTCACCCGCGTTGTAGCCGGCGATGGCGAGTTCCATGTTGCCATTGAACATTTTCAGCAGATCGCGCAAATAACGCGTGCCGCCCTGGATGTTTTGCCCGGGATCGTAACTATCCTGCACGCCATAGCGCTGCGCCGTGGCGGGAATGAGCTGCATCAATCCGACCGCGCCTTTTGGTGAAACGGCGTTCGCGTTGTAACCCGATTCGGCGCGGATCACGGCGTGGACCAGTTTCGGGTCGAGGCCGTAGGCGCGCGCGGCATCGTTGATGATGGGCACCAGACGCGAGATATCGACCGCTGTCGGGCCGCTCGCCGACCAGGCGTTGGGCCGGTATTGCCCTGCCACCGGAATGCGGTAGACGAGCTTGTAGCGCCGATCGAGGTGCGGCATGTTCGAAAAATGAGTAATGCCGCTTTCGTCTTTGAACGAATAAATGTTCGCTTTCGCGTTCGGCGTGTACAGTGCCATCCCAAGCGCGACACAGACGAGCGCACAACCCAGCATGCCTGCCATGGCACGTGGTGCACCGGTCGATTGAACCGGCAGGCACCGCTTTTTTCCTGCAATTTTTGACTCAGCCCACATTTATTCGGGGTCTCACATTAAGAACAATTGAAAACTCTTTGAATTTTATAACCATTTTTTGCACTTTGTCGATCAATTCGCCCCTATTCGACCTTTTTAACCGGCCAACGTTCCTGTAATCTACTTGAATGAATCGCACGAATCCAAACACTTTTGCGACAGTTGTTGCGACTTTGCGAAAAGTCGAGCTGCCGTGGTTCATTCTGGCGGCACTGCTCATTTCCACTCTGGTCACCGCATTTCAGAATGCCCGCCAAATCCGCGTCGACGCCGACGCGCGTTTTCAGGAAATGGCCAACCGCGAAAAACGCGCAATTCTTCGCCAATTCCGCGACATCGAAGACCTGATGCAGGGCACGCTCGCGTTCATGGCGGCCCTTCCCGTCACGCGGCAGGGTGATTGGGATACCTACTTCGAGGCCCGCATGCGCGACCCGGAACAATTCTCCGGCCTGGTCGCGGTGCAAGTCGCTTTTCCCGGCAAAGAAAGCGGCGCGCCGGCAGAAAGAACGTTGACCCGGAAAATTCCGCGTGGTCAAACCGAGCAGGAAACGCCGAACTGGATCGCTATTCCCGAGATCGCCAAGGCGATCGACGCCGCGCACCAAAGCAAACGCACCATTATTTCGCAGCCCATTGCGTCAAGCGGCGCATTTGCCGACATTCGTTCGCCCATCGCGATAGTCATGATCGCCGACCGCACCGCAGCGGCACCCGGGCAATTGATCGGCATCGTCGATCTCCACCAGATGATGTCAAAGATCGCCTCGGACATGCCGAACCCCATCGCCATTGAACTCTTCGACGGCGAACGGCGCGTTTATGCGCTTGCCGACCCCGCCGTCGGCGGACACATTCCCGACATGTCGATCAATGCGCCGGTCGATTTTGGCGGCCGCCAATTGCGCCTGCGCGTGAGCTCCACACCGGCGCTTGAGGGCAAGCTTCGCAACAATACGCCGCGCACGATTCTCTTGATCGGCGTCCTCGGCACGGTCCTGCTCGGCGGGCTCATCTGGTTGCTGACGCGGCTGCGCGAGCAGGCCGAATCGCTGGCCGCGAACATGACGAAAAAGCTCCAGGATCAAACCACGTTCACCGAAAACCTGATCGAATTCAACCCCAGCCCGATTTTCCGCAAAGACGCCGAAGGCCGCATGGTGTCGGTAAATCGCGCCTGGGAGCAGCTCTCCGGCCGCAAGCGCGAAGATATCCTCGGCAAGACCTACCGCGATTTTCAGCATGCCGAATTCGCCGAGCAACATGAAAACCTCGACCGAAAATTGCTCGCCTCCGAAACCGGCTACGAAATGGCCGAGGCATTCATCACCAACGCCGACGGCAAAAAATTCGAAACCATCATCGCGAAGCAGGTGTTGAAAAATTCCGATGGGCGCGTCGAAGGATTGATCGGCACCATCACCGATGTGACACCCATCAAACGGCTCGAACACGAACTTGCCCAGCAACGCGAACAGCTGAATCTCGTCATCCGCTCGTCGCAACAAGGTATCTGGGATCTCGACTTGACGCCGGGCGGCGCGCGGTATTTCTCGCCGCGCTTTTGGGAAATTCTCGGCTATGCCGCGAGCGAAGTGCCGGCGAATTTCAATCCCGAGACCATCATCCATCCCGACGACCATGCCGGCTTTCGCGCCGAAATGCTGCGTCATTTCAAAGGCGAGACGCCCCTATTCGATCTTGAATCGCGGGTGCGCAGCAAGCACGGCAATTACCTTTGGGTGCGCACCCGCGCCATAGCGCAGCGCGATGTCCACAAGCGGGCGGTGCGTTTTGTCGGATCGATTGCAGACGTCACCGATCGCAAACAGGCGGAAATCGAATTGGTCGAAGCCAATGTGCGGGTGATGCAGGCGGCGCGCGCGAAGGAAGCATTCCTTGCGACCATGAGTCACGAAATCCGCACGCCGCTCAATGGCGTGCTCGGCATGACCAACCTGCTCGCCGAAACCGACTTGAACGACGAACAGCGCGACCACTTGCGTTTGATCCATGCCTCTGGCGATACGCTGCTGCGGCTGATCGACGATGTACTGGATTTTTCAAAGATCGAATCCGGCCATATGACGCTGGAGTCCGTGCCGGTGGAAGTGGTGATGGTCGCCGAGGAAGCAATCGAACTGGTCGCCGACAAGGCACGCGCGAAAGACCTGGCGTTATTGTTCGACATGGATGAAAACGTGCCGTTTTATATTCTCGGTGATGCGACGCGCCTGCGGCAAATACTCTTGAATCTGTTGGCCAACGCGATCAAATTCACGGCCGCCGGCGAGATCAAGTTGTTGATGACGGCGCGCAAAATCGACGGCGACAAAATGATCCTCGAAGGCCGCATCCGCGATACGGGGATCGGCATCCCCGCCGACCGTGTCGACAAACTGTTTCAACCCTTCACGCAAGTCGATGCCTCGACGACGCGCAAATACGGCGGCACCGGCTTAGGTCTCGCGATCTGCAAACGACTGACGAAGTCGATGGGTGGCGACATCCGCGTGGTGAGCCGCGAAGGGATGGGCTCTGAATTCATTTTCACGATATTGACCGCAGCCGCCGAAGGGCCGATGAAACCGTACATGCAACGAAACGTTGCCGCCTTTGCGGGTAAACGCGCGCTCATCGTCGACCGCGACGCGAGTCGGTGTGCGATCCAATTGTCGCGC
>JANPBQ010000157.1:0-2760 GCA_031430555.1 Betaproteobacteria bacterium | reverse complement strand
TGTAGCCCAACATGCGCTCGGCACCGACGTTGAAAATCTGGATGACGCCTTTCGCGTCGGTCGCGATACTGGAAAAGTTCGCGCTGTTGAAAATCGCGTTTTGCAGGGCACCCGCTTCCAGCAGCGTGCCTTCGGCTTGTTTGCGTGCCGAGATATCGCGCAGGATGCAGGTAAAGTGGCGCTGCTCGTCCAAATGCATTTCGCTGACCGACATCTCGATGGGAAAGGTGCCGCCGTCGCTATGTCGTCCGAACACTTCGCGGCCGAGATCTTTGGCGCGCGCGTCGTTGTTTGCGCAGTAATGCTCGAGGGTATCGCTACTTTTGCCGGACGTAAGCGCAGGAATCAGCACGCTGAAATCCTGCCCGACCAGCTCGGCCGCCGTGTAGCCAAACATGCGCACGGTGGCGGGGTTGACGATCTCGATCTGCCCACTATCGGCGTGAATGGTGGCGATGCCATCGACGGCCGTATTGAGAATGGTCTGAATCAGCGCGTTACTCTCCCGCAAGGCTTTCTGCGCGGCATACTCATCGGTGACATCGCGAAACACCAGCACCGCACCCACCACCCGACCTTCGCGATCGCGGATCGGTGCGCAACTATCGGCAATGGCGCATTCGCTACCGTCTTTGGCGATCAGGACGGTGTGGTTGGCGAGGCCCTGAATGGTGCCGTCGGCAAGTGTTTGCGCAACCGGCACTATGCAGGGTGCGCGGGTTTCCTGATTGATGATGCGAAAAATGTCATTCACCGATTGGCCGCTGGCCTCGGCAATGGTCCAGCCGGTGAGGCGTTCCGCGAGCGGATTCAACAGCGTGACATGGCCATTCGCGTCGGTTGCGATCACGGCGTCCCCGATCGAATTCAGGGTAACGGCGAGTTTTTCCTGATTCTCCTGCAAGGCACCATTGGCGACCTGAAGTTGCTTGTTGGTCAACGTCTGAACATCGTACAAGTTCTGGGTTTCAGCAAGCACTTGATCTTTTATCCGATGCTTTGAGTCCCGGAATATCAGGATTGCAAACGCAATCGCCGACAGCAGCGTCAACAGACAGGCGACGGTGATCGTGACAAACAGTGTCCGCATGTTCGATTGGAAATCAGCGTTGTGCTGCGCGCGCGCACTTTCCTCGATCTGCACAAATGCTTTCATTTCGCCACGAATCGAATCCATCAATCGCCTGCCCACGCCACCGCTCACCACGGCCAACGCGGCGGGCATATCCTGACGGCGGCGCAATTCGACGACCTTCGACAGTTCCGCCATCCTGGCAGTCATCAACGGGGTGATCGCATCCAGCCGCTGCTGGGCGGAGGCGATTGTCGTCCGCGCTCGCAGGTCTATCAACTTGCCCACGACGCTATCCTTGACCGCCAGGTACGGCGCCAGAAAGGCCTCGTCACCGGTCAAGGCAAATCCGCGCGCGCCGGTTTCAGCATCGAGCATCGCGGTTAGCCAATCGTCAGCGAGATTGAGCGAATCGCCGGAGTACTTTCGCTCGGCGGCGGCAGATTCAATTTGTCTGAACGCCCAAAAAGATGTCACCACCACCAGCGCCGCGAGCAGCACCGCACCGACAATCGCGGCAACGGTTTTGTGAGTGGCTTTCACGGACGCACGTCCACTGTGTGCCTGCTTGCATCACGGCGATGGGAAATTGCCGCGCGCGGGATGGATACATTTGCGCGGCGCGCGGGGGACATTTGACCGGTTGCAGGCATGGTAAGTCTCTGTTTTAGCGCCATTGCCGCGCCGAATGGAGAGGGGTACGGCAAGTGCAAAGGACCATTCCCGAATGCGGCACCGCGACAATTGACGCGGCGTTCGGCCTGCCAAAGCAGGCACTGCCCATGCGCAGGGCACCGATGTCCCGACAGAATCCTCCTACAGGCTGTCAGACACCATCTTAGAGATTGGCCCGCCGGAGACTGTGCGCTATCGCACATAGCCGGGGAAATTCGCGGTATCCGGGGCGCTGCCGGTTTCCAGCAACGAACACCATCTTCATAGGAGAAAGCGAGGATTCGTCGGTGGACGACTACAACCAAATTCGCAATAGTCCTACAAGGGTGTAAGAACCGACCGATGAAGAATTTCGGCGTTGCGGCGTAATGTTTGATGGTTGGAAACTTCTGGGCGCCGAGACCGGGCGGCCATGAGGCAGGTAAAGCAATGCAATGGGTGCCGCGCAACATCGCGACAGACGTGGCCCCGCCGAATTTCCCGCGCGATTCCGTTGTGCCAATGATGCCGTTGCCAATTCCCTTTGAGAAAATGTCCGTGTCCTCTTCCCACAGCCCGAAACAGAATCATCTTCTCGCCGCACTGCCGGTCGCCGAATATCAGCGCCTCGCCCCGCACCTTGAACTGGTGCCGATGCCGCTGGGCGAAGCGCTCTATGAATCGGGCGGGCGCATGCAGCACGTGTACTTTCCGACCACTTCCATCGTGTCGCTCCTCTATGTCATGGAAGATGGTGCCTCGACGGAAATTGCCGTGGTCGGCAACGAAGGCATTCTGGGCATCGCGCTTTTCATGGGCGGTGAAACCACGCCCAGCCGTGGGGTGGTATTGAGCGCAGGCTATGGCTACCGCCTGAAGGCGCGCCTGTTGAAAGAAGAATTCAGCCGCGCCGGGCCGCTGTTTCATTTGCTGCTGCGCTACACGCAAGCACTGATCACGCAAATGGCGCAGACCGCCGTTTGCAACCGGCACCATTCGGTGGAGCAGCAACTTTGCCGTTGGCTGTTGCGCAG
>JANPBQ010000156.1:0-11796 GCA_031430555.1 Betaproteobacteria bacterium | reverse complement strand
CGATCTGGCGCGATCCTTACGCGATCGATGTCAGGATGAAATACATGCCGCGACACCGCGACAACGTGGTCTATTGCGTGCAGGGCCATGAGATCAGCAAGAATAGTTGATAGGCGTTGCAAGGCGAAGGTTTTACAGCGCGCTACCTCGAAGGCGGAATCGAGGCCTGGAACGAGGCAAAAGGCGCGACCGTGCGTAAAGGCGTGGTGGCGAACGTTCCCTCGAAACCGAATGCACCGTCAAAATGGATCACTCGTGAACGCCCGAAAATCGACCGTATCGCGTGCCCATGGTTGATCCGCCGATTCATCGATCCGCTCGCCGAATTCATCTACGTTCCATCCACCGAGGTGCTGACGCGCGCGGAACAACTCGGCGCGATTGCCTATGATGTGCCCGGCGTGACCTTCACGCATCGCGGCGATCATTGCAGTTTTGACGCGCTGATCGAGGATTTTCAGATCAATGATTCCGCCTTGAACGCAGTCGCCGAGATCATCCGTGGTGCCGATACCGGCATGCCGGATCTCACGCCGCAATCGGCGGGACTACTGGCGATTTCATTGGGGCTCTCTGCATTGCACGCCGACGACCACAAGATGCTCGAAGAAGGCATGATCGTCTATGACGCGCTCTATGCATGGGCGAAATCGGCGCGAACCGAAATCCACAATGCGGCATTGTTCAATTCCAAATGAACCGCCCCATTTCATTCGGTGAGGCATTACGATTCTGGTTGAAGCTCGGCTTTATCAGCTTCGGCGGCCCGGCTGGGCAAATCGCGATCATGCATCGCGAGTTGGTCGAGCAGAAGCGCTGGATTTCCGAGAAGCGTTTCTTGCATGCGTTGAACTACTGCATGGTTTTGCCCGGCCCGGAAGCGCAACAGCTCGCAACCTATATCGGCTGGCTGATGCACGGCACCTGGGGCGGCATTGTCGCGGGCGGGTTGTTTGTGTTGCCGTCGCTATTCATTTTGATCGGCTTGTCGTGGATCTATGTCGGGTTCGGCAGCGTGCCGGTGGTGGCCGGATTGCTGTACGGCATCAAACCGGCGGTGACGGCAATCGTACTTTTTGCCGCATGGCGAATCGGCAGTCGCACCATGAAAAGTGCCCCGTTGATTGCGATTGCCATTGCCGCGTTCGCCGCGATATTTTTTCTCAATACTCCCTTCCCCGCAATCGTGCTCGCCGCCGCCATGGCTGGTGCGGCAGGAGGTAAATGGTTGCCGACGCAATTCGCCGTCGGCGGTCACGGCGGCGCGAATGTCAACGAGACCGAGGCGCTGATCGACGATCACACACCCACGCCGCCGCACGCGATATTCAAGTGGTCACGCTTCGCATCGCGTCTGGCGATCGGCTTGGCGTTGTGGTTCGCGGCAATGGCCTTGCTCGCCTCGCATAGCGGCATCGACGGCACCCTCGCGCAAATGGGCTGGTTCTTCACCAAGGCCGCGTTGTTGACCTTTGGCGGGGCCTATGCGGTCTTGCCATATGTGTACCAAGGCGCGGTCGAAGGTTTCCAATGGCTCACGCCGACGCAAATGATCGATGGCTTGGCCCTCGGCGAAACCACGCCGGGGCCGTTGATCATGGTGGTCGCGTTTGTCGGCTATGTCGGCGGAGTGACGAAAACCGTGCTTGGGCCGGATGCGCTGTTTCTGGGCGGCGCGCTGGCCGCCTTCGTCGTTACCTACTTCACTTTTCTGCCATCGTTCCTGTTCATTTTTCTCGGCGGCCCGATCATCGAATCCACCCACGGACAACTCAAATTCACCGCCCCGCTCACCGGCATCACGGCGGCGGTGGTCGGTGTGATCGTCAATCTGGGATTGTTCTTCGCATGGAAAGTCTGGTGGCCGCATGCAACTTCGGCGGCGCCTTTCAGCGGTGTATTTGAGTGGTTTTCGATGGGCCTGACAATGATCGCGGCGTTGGCTTTGATGCGCAATATTGCCGGCGTCATACCGATCATCATTGCATGTGGAATGGCGGGAGTCGCGAAGACGTTGCTGGGCTACTGAGCGGCGTTTGACGATCATTCAGAGTGGGTACTTCTATTTACCTCCAATTCTTGTCATCCTCGCGAACGCGGGGATCCATTTCTCGTTGCAACTCAAGTGTTTACGAAATTTGGATTCCCGCGTTCGCGAGAATGACGTGGCGAATAGAAGTACCCGAGTACAAAAGTCTAGCACTGGCGCGGCGTTCCGAACAAAAACAACTGGAAACCCTCGCCAATACTTGCGATTTACTTTCTCGCGGATGAAGGTCAAGCCCCCGTCAACGTAAACGCCAACGCCCAATACACCAGCCCGCCCGCGGCTGCGACACCCGCGAGCCCGAGCATCCATCTGCGCCGCGTGAGCACGCAAATCGAGGCGAGTGAAATCGCGATTTGGATCAGCGTCATCGCCTGCGCCAGTTTGTTGTGCGGGCTGAGTGCGTGTTTCGATGCTTCGTCGGCGGCGAGCGATTGCTTTTCAAAGCCCTCGGCGACTTTTTTGATTTCTTCTTTTTCGCCTTTGTAGCGGAGCACTTCGGATTCGTATTTGGCGCGCTTTTCGGGTTCGGTCGCCAGCGCCGCCGACAACTCCGAAAGATTTTGTTTCGTGCCTTTGGCCTGATAGTACGACCATTGATTCGCGGCTTCGGTTTTTTTCAGTACCGCGTCGTTCTTGTGCAACAACGCTTCGTTCTGCGTGTGCCCGCCCTGATAGCTGACGATGGCGCCGATGGTAGCCAGAATGGCCGTGAAGATCGCCACCATTTGCGGCAGGTTGAATCCGCCCTTTCCCGCGCCATGCTCGCCGTTGCCGTGCGCCGCTTCGTGTTCCACCGCGTGATCGTGCGGGCCGTGTACGTGAAATTTACCGCCTGACATGACACTCTCCCGACAAAATGAACGCGATTATGCGCACACTTCGCCGGGCGTTTGAAAATCAAGTCATGAAGCCCAGATTCGCGGACCCGAAATTTCCAATATTGGGCAAGACCAGACTCATGTCGCTATCGGCCACACCAAACCACTTCGCAAGCGTGGCGGCGTACTGATCGACCGAGGTGGTGGGCAGCAGACGACCGGAGCCGACTTCATCGTTGTTATTGAGTCCCATGATCGGGAAGGTGCCGTAATAGCGTTGGCCCCGGACGGCGCCGCCAAGGATGAAATGATGCGAACCCCAACCGTGATCGGAACCGTCGCCGTTGCTGGTAAGCGTGCGGCCGAAGTCCGAGCCGGTAAACGATGTCACATTGTTCGCAACACCCATCGTCACGGTGGCATCGTAAAAATACGCGAGCGCGTTGGCGACTTGCGTGTGCAGGCCGGGTTGGGTCGTGAGTTGATTGTCGTGCGTGTCGAATCCGCCGAGCGAGACGAAAAATACCTGGCGTCTCGCACCCAATTGCGCGCGCGCGGAAATCATCCGCGCCACCACCCGCAATTGCGCGGCGACGCTGCTGGTCGCGAGGTTAGCGGGCAAGGGAAAATCCGGCGCGCTGGTCAGCGCCGAGGACAGCAACGCGTTCGCCGCAATCGAGCGCTGCGCGGTCTCGGCCAAATCCTGCGTGAACACGTTGCCCGCGCCGCTGGTGATCAAGGTATTCAAGGTGCCGGCGGCGCTGGTGGAACCGAACAAGTTGCCGGTGAGGCCCGTGATCGCGGTCGAACCGGAGGTGCCCAATTGATACGCGACCGATGCCTGGCCCGCCAGGAATACGGCGCTGCCGCTGATTGAATTGCAGGTGAAAATACTGTTGGTGTTCTGCGAAATCATCAAGTCGCCGATGCGCCCGCCCCAGCCGATGCGCGCACCTTCGGCGGCACTCGCTTGCCAGACCGATTGTTGATCGTTATGCGAAAACAGTTTGGGCGGCAACGGCACCGAGAGATTGGTGTATTGCGTCTTGGTGGTCGGCACGATGAGCGGTCCGACGTTCGCCACGATGGCGAGTTTGCCGCCATCCCATTGCGTTTTGAGCGCGGCCATTTCCATCGGCAACGCGAATTGACGTCCGGCATTCGATCCGGCTAGCGGGGTCGCGGGGGTGAGCGGCAGCATCTCATTCAATGGCCGCGTAATGCCGGTGCGAGCCGCCGTGTAGGCGTTGAAATTCGCCGTGTCAAACGGGATCACGGTATTGTTGTGATCGTTGGCACCAAACATGAAGAGGCAGACGAGCGCGCGGTAGTCGTTCGCCGTTTGCGCCGCCGCGGCACCGATGGTGGCAAGGTTCAGTGCGAACGGCGCGGCGGTGCCGGCGATGGAAAGATTCGCGGCGGTGCGCAGGAAAACGCGGCGGGACTGATTGATGTTTTTCATGGTGGCTCCCATCAATTCTGAAACAGATATTCGGGTGCGGCCATCGTCAGATAGATCGCGAGGTTGACGCGGTTGCGCGAATCCGCCGCCGGGTTTGCGGTGCCAATGTTGACTGAGGCCACCGCATTGCGGATTTGCGTCCGGGTGGCCACCGACAAACTGCCGCCAGTCATCAATAGATTGACGCGATCGACCAGCAAATCCGGATTGGCGGCCAGCGCCAACTCGGCGGTGTAATCGGCCTGGATATCGAGCACGTTGTTGTTGCGCGTTCCCACGCCGGCGTTGATGGCATTGCGTATGAAATTCAGGTAACCGGCCATCGAATTTTCATTCGTGATTTGCATCTCGGGCACCGCAAGGCCCAACGCGCCGGCGCGGCTATTCGGCGGGATGTAGCCGGGCCGGAAAAAATTGAACACCGATGGAGAGAACATTGGCGATTGACCAAGTTGCGTGGAGGCGTCCGAGGTGGTGCCCTGCAGGAATCGGCCATCGGTGGAGCGTGCATTGAAGGCGCGCATCCAATGCACAAAACGCACGATCGGTTCGCGTACTTTTCCGGCTTGTGGATTGATCAGCGTGCCGCGTGCTTCCGCATCAAGCAGTACTGCGCGGATGACCGCTTTCATGTCGCCGCGCACGCCGAGGCCGTTACTGTTGAACGCGCCTGCCACCCTCGATACATACGCGGGCGATGGATTGCTCGAGACCAGCCGCTGAATGAGTTGCTTGCCAATAAAGGGCCCGACATTCGGGTGATTGAACAATCGATCGAGTGCCACGCGGATATCGCCGGTGGTGTCGGCGGTTGCGACGGTGCTCGCGGGAATGGTGACGCCGAGGAACTGTTTTTGGGCAACCGAATGAAACGCGTTGTAGGCCTGCATCGGTTTGATTTCGCGGTCGGCATCGACCGGCGTGCCACCACCATTGAAGCGGTTGGTGGACGTATCCGGGCCAGACCAACTTAAGCCGGTGAAGACTTTGCCCAAGGCCGACACATCGGTGTTGCTATAGGTCTCGATCGGCTTACCTTGCGCATTGAATTTCTGCGTGCCGTCCGTATTCAATTCATACAGGCCAATGGTCATAAGCTGCATGACTTCGCGCGCGTAATTTTCGTCGGGCACGGATCCAGTAGCGGCGTTCTCTTTCTGGTTACGCAAATGCGAGAGATAGATGCCCATCATCGGCGAGTACGTCACCGATTCAATCAGATTGCGGAAATTGCCGAACGCGTGGGTGCCCAGCGTATCGAGATACTGCGCCGGCCCGCGCGGGTAGTTGCCGCCGATCGCGCTATTGATCGAGACGACGAATATTTCCGACAACGCGAACGCGACGCGTTGCCGGAGTGCATCGTCGCCGGTGGTGAAGTTCTTCCACATGCTCCAGACAAAGCCGGTCGTGCCGGGCGCCTGCCCCACCGGCAGGCTGTTGATGTAGGTCGTCACGACCGGCAAATGCAGGGTTTGCGGCTTCGCGAATTGATTGTCGATCCACGCCTCGTATCCGGTTGACGACACCGAATCGATGTCCGCCATGCGCGGACCGAACGTCGCCTGCGCGAGGAACCGCGACGCCTCGGATTGCGCGACAACGGTGACTTTCGGCACCGCGCAAACATTGAGCGCGCCGCCTGCGATGGCGAAGCGCTCGATGGCGAGCGAACGCGCCGCCGCACCCGTCATCGTGACAATGAATGCACCACGTTCGCCATCGGTGAAATTGAATTCAAACGTGCCGACCGTGGCGACGGACGATTGTGCAATTGGGCCGTTGATAACTGAGAACGGAATGCCCGGATTCACCGAATAGACCGAACCCGTGAAGCGCTTTGCATTGGCCGTATCCTGCGTGCCCTGGAGGGTCATCCAGCTGGCCTTGCCCTGCGCGTTGTAGGTGTACCAGCCGGCAAAGACCTGATTGCCCTGATGCGATATCTGCACGCCCCATCCCGAGGCGTTGCCGCCACCCCACCAGTGATCGGTGTAATTGGTCAATCCCGCGCGCGGCGCGGTACCGGTCAGCGTCTGCAAGCTGCAAACCGGAATCTGGTCGGCCGCGCCAAAATTTTGCGGCGCGAGATTGGTTTTGGATTGCGTCACGCCGCCGATGGTGTAATCGAGCGACAGCCGGTTTGCCCCGGTGGTGGTGAGGGTGCCGGTGCCGGATTTAATCGCCGTGATATTGGCGCTGCCGGTGATCTGTGTAAACGGCGTGCCGGTGGCGGTATAGAGATCGCCCGCGCAGATGTTGCCGGTGAATGCGCAATCGAGCGTGTACCAGATCGGCTGACTTTGCGCATCGTAGGTGAACCAGACGGCGAAGGTGCGCGCGCCCTGCTGCTGAATGGTCAATCCCCAACCGGATTCGGTCGATTTCCACCAGAAGCCAACCAGACTGGCGGTCGATTGCGCGTGAGCGGCGATGCTCGTCAACCCAATGAACAGCAATGCCGCAATGCGCGCGACGATAGACTGTCGTCCCGCCCATTTTCCCGCTACGTTGTACGTGTGATGGATTGCCATGACGTTTACCCCTGAAGGCCTGACCTTGGCAATAATTTACGCCAATTGGCGCACCAATGCGGGAATCAACGTGTAACGAGTTGTAGGTCGAACGGGAGTGTGAGAAACGTCACGTTTTCGATTGCGCCGTTGTTGATGGCGAGGATTGCTTTTCAGACGCGAAGCCCGGAAGCAGCGCAGCGCATTCCGGGGTTTACCGATTCGGGAGGTTCTGATCAAGTCCTTCGACAGGCTCAGGACGAACGGTAACCTATTGAATCCCTTCGTGGTGAGCATGTCGAACCACTGGCAAATTGGACTTGATCAGCCCTTTCTAAGGAACGACCGGCCCGGAATACGCTTTGTTGTGTCCGGGTTACGAATTGCAGATCAATTGCGGCGGCGTGGTGTACCCGGGCTTGAGTGCCTAATCGACAAACCCCTATGATTGTTCTTCGGTCTTTCGCTTGGCACCACCGAGCAATGCACCGGTGGCGCGCACGACTTTGCGTTTGTGGCCAGCTGCCGGTTGCGCATCCGCACTAGCGTCGATCGGTGCCGCCGGCTTCACGGTTGGCTCGTAGGGCTTGGTGAAATCAAAATGTGGCAAGTTGCTGGGCGTACGCGCCGGGTTGGATTCGCGCTCTGCGCGACCACCGCGTTGCCGCGAGCGGCCCGATTCCTTGGCTTCGCGGATGGTGCGCTGGCGGCGAGCCTCGTCGCGGTCGACCGCTTCCGCCGGTGCTGCCGCGCGTTCGCGCGGCGTATGTGTGTTCGTATTCGAACGCGCGTGACTTGATGCACCGCGACCCACGCGCTTTTGTTCACCGAGATCCGGTGCGGGCACGCGGGGTATCGGCCGCTTCAATAATTTTTCGATGTTGACGAGATATTCCATCTCGTCGGGACTCACCAGCGAAATCGCCTCGCCGGTCATCCCCGCGCGGCCGGTGCGGCCGATGCGATGCACGTAATCTTCCGGCGTATGCGGCAATTCGTAATTCACCACGAACGGCAATTGATCGATATCGAGTCCGCGCGCGGCGACTTCGGTGGCGACCAGAATTTTCGCCTTGCCGGTCTTGAATTCTTCCAGCGCGATGGTGCGCTCGGCTTGCGAGCGGTCGCTGTGAATGGCGGTGGCAAGCAGGCCATCTTTTTGCAATTGGCGCGAGAGTCGATCCGCGTCGATTTTTTTGCGGGTGAAAATCAATACTTGCTGCATGTCGCGCGTGCGGATCAGGTGCGCGAGCAGCGCGTGCTTGTGGCCCGCGGGAATTTCATAGGCAGTGTGCGTCACCAACTCCGAAGGCGCGTTGCGGCGCGCAACTTCGATCATGGTCGGGCTCTTCATGATTTGATTGGCGAGCTTCTTGATTTCCTCCGAAAACGTGGCGGAGAACATCAACGTCTGGCGTTGCACGGGCAGCACCGAGAGTATGCGTTTCAAGTCCGGCAAAAAGCCCATGTCGAGCATGCGATCAGCTTCATCGAGCACCAGAATTTGCACTTGCGAAAGGTTGATGCTTTTTTGTTCGAGGTGATCCAGCAAGCGGCCCGGTGTCGCGACCACGATTTCGACGCCACCGTGCAACGCCTTGATCTGCGGTTTGATATCGATGCCGCCGTACACGACCGCCGCGCGCAGTGGCACGTATTTGCCGTAGGTGCGCACCGATTCTTCAACTTGCGCGGCCAATTCGCGGGTGGGCACAAGCACGAGTGCGCGCACCGGATGGCGCGCAGGCGAAGTGCTGGTGCTCGCGTGCGGCGCCAGCAATTGCAGCAGCGGCAGCGTGAAGCCCGCCGTCTTGCCAGTGCCGGTCTGCGCGCAGCCCATGATGTCGTTGCCGGCGAGAATCGCGGGAATCGCCTGCGCCTGAATCGGCGTGGCTTCGGTGTAGCCCTGTTCCGCGACGGCGCGCAGCAATTCAGGGGATAGATTCAATGATGCAAATGACATCTGGACAGCCTTAATACTTGAATGCCCGGGACGCTCTTGGAGGGAGGGGGCGCTGGGCCGATCAACAGTTTGATCAAGCGGATGCGCGCCGGAAGCAAGACTTTTTGGAGAGCGCGGGCGGATGACAAAAAACTCCCGACGCCATTGTACCGCGCGCAGGGCATTGACTTGCGGATATTTCGGGGATCAAGCAAAAAACTCTATGACTGGCGCGGCCTTCAGCGGCTTTTTGGCTGGAAATGCCCGTGGATGCTGGCGTTTACGCCTTTCCCCATTTTGCGGGGTATGTGCGGAAAGACTGTCATCCCCGGAACAAGTCCGGGGATGACACTTTTCGATTGAATGTCGGCCCGGCAGTGGCGCGGCGTTTGCATCGGTTACCGTCGTTGTCATTTCACAAATTCGGCTATCCTCCCGATCATGATTATTGGCGTCGGGAGGTTGTATGAATAAGCAAAAAACCGCGTTGATCGCGTGCGCCATGTTGCTTTCAATTGCAAACATGGCGCACGCCGCGCCATTGGATCTGTTCGGCGTCAAGACCGGCTCGGCGCATCGAATGGCGTTGGGCGGCGGCGAAATCACGGCGCGGGTGGTTGAGCCCGGCAAGGACGGTTGGGTACTGTTCTCGGTCACCTCCGACGACGTGCGATGGAAACGCGGCACGCGCCTCTGGATCAATCTTGACCGCATCGGCAACATTTCCGCCGCCATGGAGACTGCCGACATCGCGCCGACATCGTCGACTTCGCGGGCACCCGCCTCCACGCTCACCGACAGCGAAATCGCCGCCTTGCCGTGCTTTTCACAAGTAGAAGCGCGGGATGCGCAAGCCATTGCGAAGGGGCAATCCTTCGACCGCAACAATTTTCTTACCGAATGCATTTTGAATCAACGCAAGAAACCGTAAATCCCGCGAACGCAGTGCAATTTTCCACATCCAATTAGCTTCTGACCAAGTATGAATTGATTGTGGTTCTACACGCTCACCTCGAAAGGACTCGGAAAGTTTCCGTTCATTCCCGGTGTCCGGCGTACCGGGAAAGGCCTGTCGAAAATCTTACGTAGTGACTCCCTAATCTTTTTTCTGGAGAACGTCCATGCAACGCAAAACCGCCAATGATTTCGCCCCGGAAGTGATGCAACTTTTCGACAAATACGTTCACGGCATCATCGACCGCCGCGGCTTTCTCGATGGTGCCACGCGCTACGCCGTCGGTGGCGTGACGGCGACAATGCTGCTCGACATGCTGAACCCGAAGTTCGCCGAGGCGCAACAAATCAAACCGGACGATGCGCGCATCACTGCGCGTTACGTCGAGTACGCTTCGCCCGAAGGCCACGGCAAGATGCGTGGCTATCTGGTCACGCCGGCAAAGCCCTCAGGCAAATTGCCGGGCGTGCTGGTGATCCACGAAAACCGCGGGCTGAATCCGCACACGGAGGATGTCGCGCGCCGCATGGCATTGGAGAATTTCGTCGCCTTCGCGCCCGACGCGCTGTTTCCGCTCGGCGGCTATCCGGGCAACGAGGACAAGGCGCGGGAAATGAACGCAAAAATTGACCCGCCGAAATCGCGCAATGACTTTGTCGCCGCAGCGGGCTTTTTGAAAGCGTTGCCGGAATGCACCGGCAAAGTCGGCGCGGTGGGATTCTGCGCCGGAGGCAGTATGGTCAATCATCTCGCGACGCGCATCGCCGATCTGGGTGCCGCGGTGCCGTTTTATGGATGGCAACCGAGCGCCGAGGAAGCCGCAAAAATAAAGTCGCCGATGCTGATTCACTACGCCGAAAACGACGAGCGCGTCAACGCCGGTTGGCCCACTTTCGAGACGGCGTTGAAAGCGGCCAACGTGAAATACGACATGTTCAAATATCCCGGCACGCAGCACGGATTCCTGAACGACACCACGCCGCGCTACGACGAAGCGGCGGCAAAACTGGCCTGGACTCGCACGGTGGAATTCTTCAACAAACGATTGCGTGGCTAACCCGCTATCGGCGCGATGACCGCAACACAGCGGCGATGGCTCATCGCGGCGATCTCCGCCGCGACGTTGGTTGGGCTTGCCTTCGCCGCTTATCGGCTTGCGCTGAACGAATTGCGCGCGCAAGTGCTACAGGCATTGGGGCCGGACGCGCGCATCGGCGAGATTGACCTTTCGTTTCGCGCCATTCACCTCAATTCGCTCACACTGAAAGCCCCCGCCGGTTGGCCCGCGAAGCAAACGCTGAGCGCGGATGCCGTGGTAATTGTTCCCGACCTTGCGAGTCTCTTCACCAACACGATCGTCATTTCCAGCATCAAGATCGAACGCGCGAACTTCTCCATATTGCGAGATCGCGGTGGCAAAATGCGCGTGTTGCCAAGCCTTACCGAACGCAAGCCCCCTGCCGGCGGCAAATCGGCAGGTACCGCCGAATCATCAACCGCCGCGCGCGTGAACATCGGCGAAATTGTGCTCAAGAACGCGACCGTCTCGTTCTTCGACAACGAGGTGCGCGCGCCGGCACTGGAAATTAGACTTAAGAACGTCGATGCACGCCTCAAGCATCTCCGCGTACCCGGACTCGCCGACAAAAGCGAATTGACGCTCACGGCGAAAATGATCGGGCCGACGCACCACGGAACATTGTCGGTGAATGGCTGGATGGTAATTGCCACGCGCGACAGCGACATCAAGACGGTGGTGCGCGGCGTCGATGTGGTGTCGCTCGAGCCTTATCTGATCCAGAAGGCCGAGACCGGTGTACGCAAAGGCATGCTCGATCTCGATCTTGATTCGAAGATCAGCGCGCAACGCATCCGCGCACCGGGTGTACTGAAACTGAAGGATCTCGAATTGCGCGGCGATGGCGGCGGCGGCACATTCATGGGCATGCCGCGGGATTCCGTCGTCGGGATGCTGCGCGACCGCGATGGCACGATCACGATTCCTTTCACCATCGAAGGCAGTATCAACGAGCCCGGCTTCGCGCTCGACCACGCG
>JANPBQ010000155.1:0-5363 GCA_031430555.1 Betaproteobacteria bacterium | reverse complement strand
AGAAGAATTCAGCCGCGCCGGGCCGCTGTTTCATTTGCTGCTGCGCTACACGCAAGCACTGATCACGCAAATGGCGCAGACCGCCGTTTGCAACCGGCACCATTCGGTGGAGCAGCAACTTTGCCGTTGGCTGTTGCGCAGCCTGGATCGGTTGTCCACGCACGAAATGACGATGACGCAGGAGTTGATCGCGACCATGCTGGGCGTGCGCCGCGAGGGCATTACCGAAGCGGCCGGCAATCTGCAACGCGCCGGCCTGATCCGCTATAGCCGCGGCCACATCACGGTGCTGGATCGGATGCGGCTGGAGAATGAATCCTGCGAGTGCTATGCGGTGGTGAAAAAAGAATTCAACCGCCTGCTCTCGGATATCCCCCAAGGCGACCCTTATCAATCGGCGGGTCACGCGTACGCCTGACCACCGCGATTTCCGAATTTCCGTCAGTTTCGCCGACTCATATCGCAAATCACCATCACCAGTGTTCCGCCGTCATACGATTCCTGCGCGCGCCATTGCACTTCCGCCGGGAATGTCGACGCATTCATGCGCCGAAGTTGGAACGGATGGAAGTCATTCGCAAACTCGCCGACGATAATCCGATCAAATTGTTGTTCGAGTTCCGCACGCGAACCGGCCCCCAGATCGGCCGGATCCAGCATCAGCAATTGATTTCGCGTGTATCCGAACATCCGGCATGCGGTGTCGTTGACATCGATGATATTCATGCCCGCCCGCGAGAACAGCAGAATCGCATCGCGCATGGTATCGGCGGCAAGCCTAAAACGCCGCGCGTCCAGTTGGACGCGGGTGCGCTCGGTAACATCTGAGCCGACACCGCGGTAGCCGGTAAAGTGCCCGGACCCATCGAAAGTCGGTTCACCACTGACCTCTAGAAAACTGTTCGACCCATCGGCATTGGTGCGGCGATAGGCAAAATCCACGAACGGTCTCCTGAGCGCCACATTTTCGGCAAGTGCCTCGCGTTCGCTATCGTTGGCCGCGCCCTCAAGGCCCATGCCGCGCATTTCCGGTGCGGCACCGGATACTTCGGTAAACGCGCCGCGCGCATCCTGTTGCCAGTACCAATCGGAGGCGAGCTCGGTCAGGCTGCGAAATCGCGCTTCGCTGGCGCGCAGCTCGGCGGTCCGGCTTTGCACCATCGCCTCCAGGTCGTGATTGACGTTCTCCAGCTTTTTGTACAACAGCCGCACTTCCAGAATGTTATGAATGCGTGTTTTGAGCTCGACCACATCGAATGGTTTGCTGACAAAATCCATGGCGCCGGTCCACAGGGCGCGCAATCTCAGGTTCGGCGCGGCGGTAATCGCGAGCACCGAACAATAGCTGTTTTTTTCGATCGCCTTGAGGCCTTCCAGCACCTCGAAACCATCCATGCCGGGCATCTGCAGATCGAGCAGTATCAGATCATAGTCGTGCTCGCGATGCAGGCCGCAGACTTCGCGCGGATCCATCGTCGAGGCAACATGGAGATAGCCCGCCTGACTCAGCATTTGCTTGAGCAGAAGAACGTTGGATTCCCGATCATCGACGATGAGAATTTTTGCGGCGAGAACATCCGGGGGCGTGACCAACATGACTTTTCCTCTTTTGCCGATTTGCTCAATGACGGGTGAGTAATGGGTGATGACCCCACACTGTTCGTTTGTTCCCCGTTCGCCCTGAGCCTGTCGAAGGGCTGGATGCACGAGGACCTTCGACAGGCTCAGGGCGAACGGGTTGTTTTTGGCGATACGCACAGTATTGGGATTGATCTTGCACTTCGTGCGGAAGGGTGTCGGTTCGGCAACGCACACACGCGGCGCGCCTACAACTCAAATACCGTTCCTTCAATGCCAGGCGTCACCGTATAGGTCGGCTTGGTCGCGTCGATCGCTTCATGCAACAGTGTGTCCAGATCGGCATCGGTATGATCGGGATCATGATGAAACGGCACGAGGCGCTTTACGCCCGTCAAGGTGCCGAAATCGAGCGCCTGATTGAGCGAGCTATGCCCCCAGCCGCAGTGGCAGGCATATTCGCCCGCGCTGTATTGACTGTCGTGAATCAACAGATCCGCATCGCGCGCCAACGTCCCGCCGGAAGTCCATTCGCGCGGCAGCGACGGAAAACGCGAGGCCCCCAAGGCGGGTTCGTGATCGGGCAGGTAGGTGAGCACGCGTCCGCGCGGTGAGACGATTCGATAGCCCAGCGTCGGGCCGGGATGACAGACCAGCGCCGAGGACACGCGAAATTCGCCGATATCGGCGTCCGTGCGCGGCTCATCATGAAATATCAGCCGGCAGGCCAGTTCGCTCAAGCGCACCGGGAACAACGGGGGTGACAGATAGCGCTTGAGTCGCGCCTGCAGATTCTGCGCCGCGCTCGGCGGGCCCCAGATATGCACTTCCATATCGGCACGATGTAGCGGTTCGAAAAACCCCAACCCCTGAATGTGATCCATGTGCAGGTGGGTGAGCAAAATGTCGATGCGTCGCACGGTATCGGGAATGGTTTTCGCGAGGCGCCGAATGCCGGTGCCCGCATCCAATATCAACATCGTGCCATCGCGTCCGTACACGCCGACGCATGAGGTGTTGCCGCCGTAGCGGGCTGTTTCCGGACCGGGGGTCGCCAGCGAACCGCGGGTGCCCCACAGGGTGACTTGCATGTCAGATTTTCCAGAAAATCATCATTGCGCCGAAAAACTGCCCGCCATCGCCCATCAATGGCAGTGCGGTGATATTGACGTGTTGCCACTCATGTTTCGCGCCGCGCAGCCACAGAGTGCGCGAATGGGGCTTTCGTTCGGACAGCGCCATCATCAACGGCCGCACCTTTTTGTCGATCGGGCGGCGCGCCTCGTCGGCAACGGCGAACAGGCTGGTCCACTCGTCGGCGACCATCTCGCCCGTTTCGTCGAAATGCTGGCCGAGAATTCCCTCGGCCGACTCGTTGTAATAGATCAGCGTCTCCTCGGTATCGACGATGAGGATGGGCATGGCCAGGCTATCGGCCAACTGCCGCGCCAAAATGACCTGAATCGGTTTAGGGGACGAAATTGCGCGGCCTCATGATGAAAGAGTCGGATCGACAGAATCAAGGATTCGCGCTGCGCGGTCAGTCTGTTACCGCACATTGCGCGATCCAATTTATTTGTCCGCAATGCGCGGTCGAATGTGTTCTACCGCACGGAAGCGAACGTTCGGTGGGCCTATTCTTTGCCGGGTCGCGCGACGTTTCGATCCGCGATCCTGTATCCATGCAAAGGGGTATTCCGATGGCAAACGCGAAATCACTCGATCGTGCGGCTGCGACAAAATCGCCGCGCAAAAGCGCCTCGGCGGCAACGCGGAAAAGCGCCATCGTCAGCGCGCAGGGTGAAGAGCAAGCAACTGACTCTGGCGCAGCGCCGTTGCCGTGCGTTGTCCGCGCCGTCATGGCGGCACCGCCGCCGACCGGACAGCCCTATATGCCGCCGGGAAAAGCTCCACGCGTGGCAGATCGTCCGAAACTTGCGAACAAGACCGTAAGGAAACGCCCCGCATTGAGCGCGACAGCGTAGAAGTTTCCCCCAAGACCGCGCCGATAACCGTCGCGCCTTCACACACAACCCGCAAGGAAATCAACATGAATCTGAACGTCAGCATCGGCCCACTCATGGCGCTTCTCGCCGGCATCCTCATACTCATCATGCCCAAACTGCTCAACTACATTGTCGCCATTTATCTAATCGCCATTGGTGTGCTGGGCCTGTTTGGCGCGGGCGGTTTACATATGCGCTGAGCGGCGCGCAAATCGTACTTCGCGTCGATTCCGAAACTGATTTCGCATGTGTACGCCAACGCACAGACCGTGAATCCATTGACCGGTAGTCTTGATCACGATGCAAAGTGCTTGTCGCAATGAACGCATTCGCATCAATTGACTTTTTTTATAACTGGAGAATACGAATATGAATACGTTCAAACGCATTTCCGCTTTTGCTGCAGCCGTCACCATGATGTTCATGCTGGGTTGCGCATCGACCTCGAAGCACGAAGGTACCGGCGAATATATCGATGACACTGTCATCACCGCCAAAGTCAAAGCACGCATTCTGGATGAGCCGGGTCTGAAATCG
Source organism: Betaproteobacteria bacterium (assembly GCA_031430555.1). Classification (GTDB taxonomy): domain Bacteria; phylum Pseudomonadota; class Gammaproteobacteria; order Burkholderiales; family Usitatibacteraceae; genus UKL13-2. The sequence goes on along the minus strand of JANPBQ010000155.1, from coordinate 1,242 downwards.
GCGGAAATAAATGTCGAAACGTTCAAAGGTGTCGTGCAAATGAGCGGCTTCGTGAACTCACAATCCGACATCAATCGCGCGGCCGAGTTGGCACGCGGCGTGCGGGGCGTGATGTCGGTGAAAAACGATATGCGCTTGAAGTAACGCTCGATACCTTTATGAGCGAAACATCAAACCCGGTTGACGATGGATTGCCGCGTCCCGGGGGCGGCATTGTGCGGCACGAGTTGCCCGCATTGCCATTCGCCGCCGCTGCGCTGGAGCCGCATGTCGATCTGCGCACCATGCAGCTCCACCACGGCAAGCATCACGCATCGTATGTGGAAAAACTGAACGAGGCGTTGGCGAAGTCGCCTGAATTTCAGCAGAAGACCGCATTATGGCTGTTGCTGAATCTCGACAAGCTGCCCGAAAAAATCCGCGATGCGGTGCATCACAACGCCGGCGGACACGTCAATCACAGCCTGTTTTGGCGGGCCATGTCGCCGCCGTCGGTGGCGGGTGGCAGCAAGCCGACGGGCGCGCTCGCCGATGCGATCACCCACGATTTTGGTTCGTTCGACGGGTTCAAGGAAAAATTCGACAAGGCCGGGGCGACATTGTTCGGTTCAGGCTGGGTGTGGCTCACGCGCGCGCAAAAAGATGGTGGGTGCCTCGAAATTCTCACCACCCAGGGCCACGACCACCCTTTGATGCAGGGCTGCTTTCCGCTGCTGCTGAACGATGTCTGGGAACACGCCTACTACCTGAAACACGAAAACCGCCGACCGGATTATTTGCGTGGCTGGTGGTCGGTGGTGAACTGGCAGGAAGTTTCGCGCCGCTTCGCCATGTCCGATCATACCGCCGAGGAGCGTTGGGAAGCCGAGGGTGGTGCACCGGCGCCCGTCGCCGTCAACACCGTGGCAGCGTAAATTTGCCAATGTTCTAGCAAGGGGTGCGCGCCATGCGTGCGATTTTGATCCAGTCACTCAATGCGTGGATCGATCATCGCGCCGGCAGCAAGGGTGCGGCACTGGCCTTTTATACGTTGTTTTCAATGGCACCGATTCTGATTCTCGCCATTGCCGGTGCCGGCTATTTTTTCGGGGCCGATGCCGCGCAAGGCGAGATCATCGCGCAAGTGGAAGGTCTGGTTGGGCGAAACGGTGCGCAGGCGATTCAGGCGCTGCTGGCGGGCGCGCGCGATCCCGCCTCCGGTTTCTCGGCGACCATGATCGCGAGCGCCATTTTGCTGGTGGC
>JANPBQ010000154.1:0-1689 GCA_031430555.1 Betaproteobacteria bacterium | reverse complement strand
TTTACCAGCGGCACCACGAATTCGGTTTGCGTGTAACCTGTCGATCTTTCCGTTTTGGGCGGTAATATGACAACCAACGAACTCCTCTCGCAGCTCGGCGTTGACCTCAAGGTGCACGCTGGCGACGACCTCATTTCCCGCTCGCCGATCGACGGCGCGACGTTGGCTTCATTGCGTTGCGACACGAGGGACACGACGGCAAAGAAAATCGGCGATGCGCGCGCGGCCTTCGAGATCTGGCGCGATGTGCCCGCGCCAAAACGCGGCGAACTGGTGCGTCTGCTCGGCGAAGAATTGCGCGCCAACAAAGACGCGCTGGGACGCCTCGTCACACTCGAATCCGGCAAGATTTTGCAAGAGGGACTGGGTGAAGTTCAGGAGATGATCGACATTTGCGATTTCGCCGTCGGTCTCTCGCGCCAGCTCTATGGTTTGACGATCGCCTCTGAGCGGCCCGGTCACCGGATGATGGAGCAGTGGCATCCGCTAGGGCCGGTCGGCGTCATTAGTGCGTTCAATTTTCCGGTGGCGGTGTGGGCGTGGAACAGCGCGCTGGCGTTGGTGTGCGGTGATTCGGTGATCTGGAAACCATCGGAGAAAACGCCGCTCACCGCACTTGCCTCGCATGCATTGCTGGAACGCGCGATCGACAAATATCGTCGCGCGGGTCATGCCGCACCAGAGGGCGTGTCGCAAATTCTCATTGGCCGCGCTGATGTGGGTGAAGCGTTGGTCGATGATGCTCGCGTCGCATTGATTTCGGCGACGGGCTCGACACGCATGGGCCGCGCCGTCGGTGCCAAAGCCGCCACGCGCTTCGCCAAAACCATTCTGGAACTCGGCGGCAACAACGCGATGATTGTCGCGCCAAGCGCGGATTTGAAAATGGCCTTGCCCGCAATTCTGTTTTCCGCTGTCGGCACGGCCGGGCAGCGCTGCACCACGTTGCGTCGCCTGATTGTGCATACGAGTCTGCATGATGCGCTGATCAATAAACTCAAAACCGCGTACGCATCGATTCGCATCGGCGATCCGCTGGCAGCGGGCACCCTCGTCGGACCGCTTGTCGACAAAGCCGCATTCGATGGCATGCAGGCGGCGTTGAAATCGGTGGCGGCCGAGGGCGGGATTGTTTCCGGTGGAGAACGCGTTTTGGTCAACGGCAACAACGATGCCTACTATGTGCGTCCGGCGATCGTGGAAATTTCCGCGCAATCGCCGACGGTATGCCACGAGACTTTTGCGCCGATTTTGTACGTGCTGCGCTATGAGACGTTGAATGATGCGCTTGCGTTGCAAAATGCGGTACCGCAAGGATTGTCGTCATCGATTTTCACCAGCGACATGCGCGAGGCCGAGCAATTCATGGCGGCGGGCGGCAGCGATTGTGGTATCGCCAACGTGAATATCGGCACCTCGGGTGCGGAAATCGGCGGTGCGTTCGGCGGCGAAAAAGAAACCGGTGGCGGGCGCGAATCGGGTTCCGACAGTTGGAAGGCCTATATGCGCCGCGCCACCAATACCGTCAATTACTCGCGCCAATTGCCGTTGGCGCAGGGGATCAAGTTCGATGTTTGAGTCAATATAAGGACAAATGACGTCCTTTGGCATCCTCATGACGAACGGCAGCCTGCAGATTCTGCCAGCGTCACGCGTCCGAGCCCATAAAAGTCACGATTTCGACGAAGT
>JANPBQ010000153.1:0-4700 GCA_031430555.1 Betaproteobacteria bacterium | reverse complement strand
AATGGCTATCGCCATCATTGGCGGCACCATTACCTCGACCATTCTTACGCTGCTCGTGGTACCCACGTTCTACGATTCAATCGAGATCGCCCGCGACCGCGCCATCGCCAAATTTCATGTTCGCGAAGCACGCGGGAATGCTTTTGTTGCGTTTGTTTTGACGTTTTTCGAGGCGATTTTCGCGCTGCTGTTGATTCGTTCGATCTATCGGCTGGCGTTGTGGTTGTTTTTTGGCGTGCGGCGGCGTATCAAGCCGAGTCACGTTCCGGAAGTACGCGCCGCACCGATGCAGGGCGATTGAGTGTGGAAGCGGACGAAAAAAATGAAATTGCGTTTCACAACTCGCACGCACAGAATGGCGGCATGTGAGGCATAGGCGCATCGGATTCACGGTCGCATGCGCCACCGCATTGGCGTTGGCGGTGACATTACTCGCCGCATGCGGCTCGGGCGGCGGTGGCTCTGCGCCCGTTGCAGTTGCAGTGCCGACACCCACCACCGTCGCAGGCGCCGACATCAACTTGCTCTTCATGGGCAACAGCCATACCTCGGTCAACAATCTCACGGGGATGGTCGCGGCCATGTTGCGCGCGGACATGCCCACGAAGACGGTTGCCACGGTGGAAGCGCCGGGATGGATGTTCCTCGAAGAGCGGCTCGCTGACGCGGCCACACTCAATTTGTTGAAGAGTCGACAATGGAGTTTCGTTATTTTGCAAGCGCAGAAGTACAGCAGTAGCGGTCAGTTTTCGTATTCCACGGCGGAAGCCGAAGAACTGATTCGGTTGTCGCGAATTCAAAGTGCGCTGCCGGTGTTGTTTCCCGAATGGTCACGCAAAGACATCGCAGAGACTCAGCGCATTCTTGATCTGCACGTGTCGATTGTGCAGAAGCAGCCCGCGTGCATTGCGCCGATTCCGCAAGCCTGGGATTTGGCGCTCGCGCGGCATCCTCAACTGGTCTTGCATGATCGCGACGGTAATCACTCCGCACCGGCGGGCGCGTTCCTCGCCGCACTGATCATCTACGCGACCGTTTCCAACCTCTCGCCAATGAATTTGCCGGCGTTGCCACTATTGAGTGTGGATGACGATACGCAGTTGAAATTGCGCGCAATTGCGGCCGAAACCGTGCAAACAAATTCACCTCGTTTGTGGTGTCCCAACGACCGGGCAACCTGACCCATCGTGCGGTTCGCTCACCGCCACGCAACACGCCGTGACGGTTCCAGTGCATCCGAAAGGTGACGTAATTGCAATGGCGTACTGACGAGCGGTGGACAAAGCAGCCAACTGTCGCGGGTAAAATGCAGCCATGAGCGACGCTACCGACCTGTCCCCATCCGCCAATCCCCAAGCGTGGCAGGAAAAATTCATAGATCGCTTGCTGATCATGTGGGCGGGAATGGGCGCGCTGGCGTTACTGGTATCGATCAGCCGCACAACGCTGACCGGATGGCTGCCGATTTACAGTGCCCAGATCGGGTTGCTGGCATTGACACTCGCGTTGACATTTTTTCGGGCCCGATTTTCCGCGACATTCAAGGCCGGCTGCGCGATATCGTTTAATTTGGCGGTCGGCACCACCGGCGTTTACTTTCTGGGCCTCCTCTCAGGCGGCGTGTGGTTTTTTCCCGTCGCCGTATTGCTGCTGGCATTGTTCGCAAGTCGCAAATTGGTGATTTGGCTGTCGGGCGCAATCGGCGTGTTTCTGGTGCTGGTCGCCTTCGGGCATATCAGTGGCCACTTGCAATTGCCGGCACCGGCCGACCTGATTGCGACCAGCGCAAATCAGTGGGCTGTGCATTTTATGGCGTCGGCGTTTTTCTTCGCGAGCCTGATGATGATGGTGACTTATTATCAGCGTTCGACCAACGAGCTTGTGCGCGAAATCCGCCAGCAACGCGACGAAATCGCGCGGCTTGCCAACTTCGATTCGCTCACCGGTTTGCCCGTGTCGAGATTGGCGAATGACCGTCTCGACGTGGCGTGCCGACACGCCGAACGGGCCAGCGGCAAAGTCGCACTGCTGTTTATCGATCTCGACGGTTTCAAGGCGGTCAATGATGTAGCCGGACATGAAGCCGGCGATCACTGTCTGCGGATCATTGCCGGTCGTCTGAGCGAATCGGTGCGGATCGAGGATACGGTTTCGAGGGTGGGTGGGGACGAGTTTGTGGTGATCATCGGCAAGGTCAAAGATCGACTGGATATTGCGCAGCTCGCGGCGAAGCTGGTGTCCGCCATCGGCGTGCCGATCGAATGGCAAGGCCAGGCTTTTACATTGGGTGCCAGCATTGGAATTGCACTGTTCCCGAACGACGGCGATGACCGCGAATCGTTGATGCGGCGTGCGGACCAGGCGATGTATGCCGTCAAGCGGTCCGGCAAGAATACCTATGCGTTCGCGGGGGAGGCGTAGTCGATGAATCTCGGATCGCAAACTACATTGGCGGAACCAGGAATTTTCGTCGTGCCCATGGCGACTGCGCGATGAACGCCACCGAACTGACTCGCGTGCGTGCGGCGTTTCCCGCGCTCAACGGTGATTGCATCTTCCTCGACAACGCCGGTGGGTCGCAAGTGTTGAAACGCGTCGCCGACCGCATCCATGATTACCTGCTGACGACCAGCGTGCAGCTTGGCGCGAGTTACCGGCAATCCGTGTTGGCGGAAGAAAAAGTGTTGTCGGCACGCCGCGCGATCGCGGAAATGATCAATGCCTCGCACGATGATGAAGTCGTGATGGGCGGCTCCACCACCGGCCTCATGTTTCTGCTCACGCAGGCGATATTGCCGAGCATCCGACCAGGTGACGAGATCATCGTCACCGATTGCGACCACGAGGCGAATATCGGCGGTTGGACGCGACTGCAACGCGCCGGTGCGATCGTGAACGTCTGGAAAATCGATCACGACGATTTTGAACTGTCATTGGAAGACCTGGATCGATTGCTCAGCGCGCGCACCCGATGGGTGGCGATGACGCACGCGTCAAACGTGCTTGGCACCATCAATCCAGTGGCCGACGTTGCGAAGCGCGTTCATGCAGCGGGTGCGCGATTGTGCGTCGATGGCGTGGCCTATTCGCCGCATCGGCTGGTGGACGTGCAGGCAAGCGGCGCCGATGTGTATGTGTTCAGTTTTTACAAAGTGTTCGGGCCACACTACGCGGTCTTGTGGGGCAGGAGGGAATGGCTGCGGGCATTGCCGACGCTGAATCATCATTTCATTTCGCCGGATGATTTGCCTTACAAGCTGCAACCCGGCAACGTCAATTTCGAATTGTCATTCGGTTGCGCGGGCATTGCTGAGTATTTGATTGAAATGGGAACGTTGTTCGGGGCGACCGGCGGAAACCGCGCGCGCATGCAACTTGCCTTCGATTGCTTCGCGCGTCACGAAGATGTGCTGGCGGAAAGACTGTTGGCATTCTTGCGAAGTCGGAATAATGTGCGCATTATCGGCATGACGAATGTCGAGCGCGGCGTACGATTGCCGACCATCAGTTTTGTCGTCGCCGGCAAACCATCCGAGGAAGTCGTTCGGCATCTCGATAAATTCGACATCGGCATACGTTTCGGCGATTTCTACGCCACGCAATTGATCGATGCGCTCGGCTTGCGCACACAGGGCGGCGTGGTGCGCGTGTCGATGGCGCACTACAACACGGCGGCCGAGATCGACCGGCTGATCCTGGCGCTGGACGAGGCCATCGCATGAGCAGCACCGTCATCCGCAACGGCCGCGTCATCACCGCCACCGATGACTACACCGCCGACGTGCTGATGCAGGACGGCGTGGTGCGATCCATCGGCAGGGATCTGCAAGTCGGCCCCGACGTGAAGGTCATCGACGCAGCGGGCCTGTACCTGCTGCCCGGCGGCGTGGACACCCACGTCCACATGGAAAACGTCGTCGGCCCCACGGTGACCTGCGACACCTTTGCCAGCGGCACCCGCGCCGCAGCCTTTGGCGGTACGACGACGGTGGTGGACTTTGCGTTGCAGACGCCTGAAGACTCGGTGCTGGCCGCCATCCAGCGCGCCAAGGCCAGTGCCGACCGGCAGGTGCACATCGTCTACAGCCTGCACTGCATCGTGACGCGCGTGGACCAGCAGGTGCTGGCCGACGTGCGCCGGGCCATGCAGGAAGAAGGCGTCAGCAGCTTCAAGATGTTCATGGCCTACCCCGGCGTAATGATGACCGACGATGCGGCCATCTTCCAGATGCTGCGCCAGGTGGGCAAGGACGGCGGCATGGTGATGCTGCATGCCGAAAACGGCACCGTCATCGACCTGCTGATCAAGGAAGCGCTGGCGGCCGGCCACACCTCACCGCGCTACCACGCGCTGACGCGCCCGGCGCTGATGGAAGGCGAAGCCACGCACCGCGGCATCCGGCTGGCAGAGCTGGCCGGTGCGCCGATCTACTTCGTGCACGTGTCGTCGAATGAAGCGCTCAAGCACATCGTCGCCGCGCGCGACGAAGGCATCCCGGTGTTTGCAGAAACCTGCCCGCACTACCTGCTGTTTGACGATTCGGTCTATGACAACGACAGCTTCGAGACCGCCAAGTACGTCATGACGCCGCCGCTGCGCAAACCCGAAGACCAGAAGCACCTGTGGCGCGCGCTGCGATTCGACGACTTGCAGGTCATCGCCACCGACCACTGCCCCTTCTGCATGAAAGAAGGCCATC
>JANPBQ010000152.1:0-2651 GCA_031430555.1 Betaproteobacteria bacterium | reverse complement strand
CGGGCGAATCATTTGCGAGTGACAGTTGTAGCAGCCCTCGCGCTGATAAATATCGCGGCCCGCCAATTGCAGCGCGGTGTAGGGCTTCAGCCCCGCGACCGGTTCGGTTAGGGATTTCTGGAAAAACAGCGGCACGATTTCTACCAGTCCGCCGACCGCCACCACCAGCACCACCAGCAACGCCATCCAGCCGATGTTTTTCTCAAGCGTCTCATGTGAGAATTTCATCGCTTAATCCCCCTGCGCGGTGGCGACGGTGTTGAACGGCACGGCGTGCGGCGTGTTGGCGTTGGGCAGAGCCGGAATCGGTGCATCGTAGGCTTTGCCCAATTGCACGGTTTTGAACACGTTGTAGGCCATGATGAGCATGCCGGCGAAGAACATCGCGCCGCCGATCAGCCGTATCGTCCAATAAGGGTAAGTCGCCTTGACACTTTCCACAAAGCTGTATGTCAAAGTGCCGTCGGAATTCACCGCGCGCCACATCAGACCCTGCATCACACCGGCAATCCACATCGACGAGATGTAGAGCACGATGCCAGCCGTAGCAATCCAGAAATGCAGAGTGATCAATTTCACGCTGTACATTTCGATGCGCCCCCAGAGGCGCGGGATCAGGTAGTACAGCGCGCCGATGGTGATGAACGCCACCCAGCCGAGCGCGCCGGCATGCACGTGGCCGACGGTCCAATCGGTGTAGTGCGAGAGCGCGTTAACGGTTTTGATCGACATCATCGGGCCTTCGAACGTGGCCATGCCGTAGAACGAAAGCGAAACGATCAGGAATTTGAGGATCGGATCGTCGCGCAATTTATGCCACGCGCCCGACAGCGTCATAATGCCGTTGATCATGCCGCCCCAGCTCGGTGCCAGCAAGATGAGCGAGAAAACCATGCCGAGCGATTGCGCCCAATCGGGCAGCGCCGTGTAGTGCAGGTGATGCGGCCCCGCCCACATGTAGGTGAAGATCAGCGCCCAGAAATGCACCACTGATAGCCGATATGAATAGATCGGCCGCCCCGCTTGCTTGGGAACGAAGTAATACATGATGCCGAGGAATCCGGCGGTAAGAAAAAACCCCACCGCGTTGTGCCCATACCACCATTGGATCATCGCGTCCTGCACGCCGGCATAGGCGGAATAGGACTTCCAGAAACTTGCCGGAATGGCGGCACTGTTGACGATATGCAATAGCGCAATGGTGAGAATGTAGCCGCCGAAAAACCAGTTCGCTACGTAGATGTGCGCCACCTTGCGGCGCATGATGGTGCCGAAAAATGTCAATGCATACGCCACCCACACGACGGTAATGAGGATGTCGATCGGCCACTCCAGTTCCGCATATTCCTTGCTGGTGTTGATGCCGAGCGGTAGCGTGATGGCCGCCGCCACAATCACCAGTTGCCAGCCCCAGAAGGTAAACGCTGCCAATTGGTCGGACACCAAACGCACCTGACAGGTCCGTTGCACCACGTAATAAGAGGTCGCGAACAAACCGGAGCCGCCGAAGGCGAAGACCACCGCGTTGGTGTGCAATGGGCGCAGCCGTCCGTAAGACAGCCACGGGATGCCAAACGTCAAGTCCGGCCAGATCAATTGCGCGGCAATGAACACGCCCACCAGCATGCCAACGATGCCCCACACCACCGTCATGATGGCGAATTGCCGGACGACCTTGTAGTTGTAGGTGGTTGCCTCTGCCAGCATGTTCAGTTCCCTTGGGTGAAATGTCTTCTTGCGCCGCGTATGGTTGCATCGTGTTGGACGCGCGATTTTGATTTGTATCAAACCGCGTCAATTTCGGTGCAGGGTTTGCGCGCCGTCGGCTTTTGCCAACGCGGTTGCCGCCACGATTGGCGCATCGTCATCCAGCAAAATGCGTTGGCCCGGGTTTTCGAGATCGTCGAACTGCCCACTTTCGGCCGACCACCAGAACGCCGCGCCGATCAAAAGCGCAATCACCACGCTCATCGGAATGAGCAGAATCAGGATTTCCATAAGAGTCCCGATCGCCAATTGAGACGCAGCGAATTGGCCACCACCGCAAGCGAACTCAGCGCCATGCCGATGGCTGCCCACGCCGGTGTGATCTGGCCGGTGACGGCAAGCGGTACGGCAATTGCGTTGTAGACGATAGCCCACGCAAAGTTCTGCCGGATGACGCGCTGCATCTGCCGCGCAAGATTTCGCGCCGTCACCAGCGGTGCCAATCGGGGCGACAGCAACACCGCATCTGCCGTGAGGCGGGTGAGGTCGGCACCGATGCCCATTGCAATCGAGACATCGGCGGTACCCAGCAATGGCGCATCGTTCACGCCGTCGCCCACCGCGATCACGCAGCGCGGTGGGGTTTGAAGCGCACGTGCATAAACAAGTTTTTGCGCAGGCGTCTGCTCGGCGCGCACTGCTTCTTGCCCAATACCGACGGCGTCTGCAATCTGGGCAACGCGATCCCGGCGGTCGCCCGACAGAATGTGCGCGGTGAGTCCGCTTGCGCATAGCGCTTTCACGCATTTTGTCGCATCGACTTTGAGCGCGTCGCTGAGCACGATGGCGGCCAGCCATTGACGGGAGCTGCCGAGAAATAGCGTTGCCTCCATCGAGGTGCCCGCCGGCAATGCGTGTGCCACAAGTGATTCAACATATCGACG
>JANPBQ010000151.1:0-8069 GCA_031430555.1 Betaproteobacteria bacterium | reverse complement strand
GTAGTCCTTGCCATCGTAGAGCCGCGTGCCACGCCCGATGATCTGCTTGAACTCGATCATCGAATTGATCGGTCGCATCAGCACAATATTGCGGATGTTCCGGGCGTCCACACCAGTGGAAAGTTTTTGCGACGTGGTCAGGATGGTTGGGATAGTTTTTTCGGTGTCCTGAAAATCCCGCAGGTGCTGCTCACCGAGTGCGCCGTCGTTGGCCGTGACGCGCTGACAATAATTCGGGTTTTTGCTCGTATTCATTTGGTTAATGAGATCGCGCACGGCCAGTGCGTGCAGCTGACTGGCGCAGAACACCAGCGTCTTCTCAACCTGGTTGATTTGCCCCATGAAAATCTTCACCCGGTAGGCTTCACGTTCCTTGATCTCGATGATTTTGTTGAAATCCTTTTCCTCGTAACGCTTGCCCGCCTCCACTTCGCCTTCGACCACGGTATCGTCCGACGTGAACACGTACTCGTCCAGCGTGGAGGTAATCTGTTTCACCTTGAACGGCGTGAGGAAGCCGTCGTTGATGCCGTCCTTGAGCGAGTAGGTATAGACCGGCTCGCCGAAGTAGGCGTAGGTGTCCACGTTGTCTTTGCGCTTGGGCGTGGCGGTGAGGCCGAGCTGCACGGCGGGGGCGAAGTAGTCGAGGATGCCGCGCCAGTTGCTTTCGTCGTTCGCGCCGCCGCGATGGCATTCATCGATAACGATGAAATCGAAGAAGTCCGGCGGGTACTCGCCGAAGTAAGGTGACGGTTCACCGTCTTTCGGCGGGCCACTCATAAACGTCTGGAAGATGGTGAAGAACAGGCTGCCGTTCTTCGGTACTTTGCCCTTCTTGCGAATATCGCCCGGCTCGATGCGCACCAATGCATCGTCCGGGAACGCGGAGAAGGCGTTGTACGCCTGATTGGCGAGGATGTTGCGGTCGGCGAGGAACAGTATGCGTGGGCGGCGCGATGGTGCGCGGCCCAGGTTCCAGCGGGCATGAAACAGTTTCCAAGCGAGTTGGAACGCGATGAATGTTTTGCCGGTGCCGGTGGCCAGCGTGAGCAGGATGCGCTGCTGCTCGCCGGCGATGGCTTGCAGCACGCGCTCCACAGCGATGTCCTGATAGTAGCGGCCGGGGTGCGAGCCGCCCTTGTCCTCGAATGCAATGGCGGCGAAGCGGTCGCGCCACGCATCCGCCTCTGCGAAAGTGGTAGCCCACAGTTCATCCGGCGTGGGGTAGGCGGCGATTGCGCCTTCCGTCCCCGTTTCCATATCGATGGCGTAGATGCCTTGCCCGTTGCTGGAGTAAGCGCAGCGCAATGCCAACTTGCCCGCGTAATCCTTGGCTTGCGCCACGCCCTCGGTCAGCGGTTTGCCCCAGGCTTTGGCCTCGATGACGGCCAGCTTGTGGTTGCGGTAGACCAGAACATAATCGGCGATGAGCGCCTTGCCGCGTTTGCCGTGGCCCTCGATGCGCCCCGGCGTGATGGCGTATTCGCGCAGGATTTTACTGCCCTCCGCCACGCCCCAGCCCGCCGCTTTCAACGCGGGATCGATATGCTCGGCTCGGGTTTCGGCTTCGTTCATCGTTTGGATGGACGTTGCTCCTGGGCTTCTGTGATGCTGGATTTACTCAGTGAAATGGTTACCTTCACCGTATCCTCACGATGGACCAGTTCCTCGGGGGAAGGCAGGAAGTCAGGCATCACGGCCAGCTTGCCGAGCTGTTCATCGGTGTATTTTGATTTCGCGCTCATAAATTCGCTTTCTTCTTCGCCACCATCTTGTCCAAACCCTATTGGATGTATGGGCTAAAGTCCATACCAAAATATTGCTGCTAATCCAGCAGGCCACCCAGTCAGTCAAGTATGAGTCAAGTTATCAGTCAAGCCTGTTACAGCGCGCCGGTGAATGCCTGATGTAGCAGTGACTTTTTTAGTGCATCCAGAGCGACGAGTTTGCGTTCATAGAGTCGGGCTAGGCGTTGGGTTTCGGTTTCAATTTCTCGGATGGTCTCTACCACGGAGTTTTGGGCAGCAAATCCAGGCATCCTTAAAACGAGTTCCTTCGCCTTTTCGATCGGTAAATGTCGAACGGTTGTTCCAGAAAGATCGCCGAATTGATCGGCCACTACATTTGACCTAAATGCATACAAAATAAAATGCGGACTGGTCGGCGTTTTTGCACGCATTGAGATGATGTTTCCATCTTTGTAATAAAACCTATCGCCTTCTTGCACGACGTACCCGACACCGATAGTCCCTCGCGCAGTAATCAAAATATCGTCTTTTCGCGGCATATCATATTTTGATGCATAGTCTCGATATTTCTCGTCAGAGATATACGCGTTGCTGGCTACAGAACCAAACTTCGCGAGTTTGACAATTTCCTTGCCGCCGTAGAACGGAACTCCGGAAGAGGTCCATTCCGTTTCCATAATCCGTTTACTAGATCCGATCTCAAAAATATCACCGAGCTTCTTCTCCACCCACCCCGGGCCGCGCTGGGTGAAGACGGATTGAAGGTGGCTTTCGAAAAGGGCGCGGGCGTTTTGGAGGTTCCTTTCGGCGTTGGCTTTGGCGGTGGCGAGGCTCGCAAACGCTTCGTCGAGCAGACCGACGATCTGCTGCTGTTCGGCCAGCGGGGGGACTTTCACGAGCTCATCGTGAACAAAGTTCCGATTGAGAGTCGGAACACCAGTGCCAGTTGCGAAGCGTTTCAGGTCAAAATTCTTCAGCAGATGAAAAACGAATCGCGGGTCATTCCCATGGAAGTCTTTCACGTATAGGACCGTGTTTAGCGGCCAGAAATCTTCCTCGATGTAGAAGACGTTGCCGATACTTCCGCTGCGACCGGTTGCAACGCCCGGTCCATGAACAGCACTCTTGCTAACCATGTCGCTTATTCCGCTCGACGTCACCAACGGAACATCGCCGCTTGAGCGATCTTGCTTCGGCAAGTCAAACCCTCTTTGAAGAGTCGCGACATCAACAAGCTTCTTTGTCTGCCACCCCTTCTTCATAGCAACGCCTTGATGTTTCCCAGCACTTCCGCGCTCTCGGTTTTCAATGGCTTTCATTTGCCCTTCTTCCCTTCCGGCAACTGGGGCGTGCGGTCATCGGCGGTGAGCAGTTTCATCTGCTGGATGGCGATCTGGTTGAGGCGGGTGAGGCGTTCAGGTTGGGACAGGGCTTGCCCGATAAACAGGGCGTTGAGGTTTTCCAGGTTGGAAAGGCAGACGAGCTGGGCGCCGGTGGCTTGATCGCGGATGTTGCCCTTGTCGCCGGGGTTTTGGCCGCGCCATTGGGCGGCGGTTTGGCCGAAGAGGGCCATGTTGAGCACATCGGCCTCGCTGGCATAGACGAGGCTGGTCTGGGCTTTGCCCAGCTCCGGCGGGATCAGGTGAGTCTGGATGGCGTCGGTGTGGATGCGGTAGTTAATCCTGGCGAGGTTGCGGCGAATGTCCCAGCCGAGGGTCTGGCGCTCGGTTTCCTTGAGCCGTTGAAACTCTTTGATCAGGTAGAGCTTGAACTCAACCGAGATCCACGCGGCGAACTCCAGGGCGATGTCCAGGTGGGCATACGTGCCGCCGTAGCGCCCGGCCTTGGACTGGATGCCGGTGGCGCCGGTGCGCTCGATCCATTGCTTGGGGGTGAGGGTAAAACTGTTGAGACCGGCCTGCTTTCTAAACCCGTCGAATTCGACGGGATTAAACCCGGGGTTGTTGATCTGCTCCCAGAGGCCGAGGAATTCGAGGGTGTTGCGGTTACGCAGCCAGTTGCGGATCAGGTCGTCACTGGCATCCGCATTTTTGTAGCGGGCGATGTCGGTCAGGCAGACGTAATCCTGATCGTTGACGCCGGTGAGGCGGACTTCGCGGGCCAGAACTTCGATTTTCTTAGGCATGGGTTTTCCCGGCGTTCAGAAGTTGCTTGATATTGCCCAGCACTTCGGCGCTCTCGGCATCCAGTGCGGCGATCTCAGCCATGATATCCGCCGGGCTGCGGTGCGCAATGTCCTCGCCGCCGTTGGGGTTCTTCACGGAAAGATCAAACGTCTTCTTGTCGATATCCGCTACCTCCACGCTCCAGCTTTTGGGCGAATCGGCTTTGGTCTTCTGCAATTCGATGAACTCGGCGAGATCGGCGTCGTTGAGCGGGTTGGTCTTGCCCATGTTGCGGCCGGGGTCGAGCTGGTAGAACCACACTTTGCGCGTCGTCGTGCCTTTCTCAAAGAACAGCACGACGGTCTTCACGCCCGCGCCGATGAACGTGCCGCCGGGGCAGTCGAGCACGGTGTGGAGGTTGCATTCTTCGAGCAGCTTCTGGCGCAGGCTGACGGAGGCGTTGTCGGTGTTGGAGAGGAACGTGTTCTTGATGACGATGCCGGCGCGGCCTCCGGCTTTGAGGATTTTGATGAAGTGCTGGAGGAAGAGGAACGCAGTCTCGCCGGTACGGATGGGGAAGTTTTGCTGCACTTCCTTGCGCTCTTTGCCGCCGAAGGGCGGATTGGCGACGATGATGTGAAAGCGGTCTTTTTCCTGCACGTCGGCGAGGTTCTCGGCGAGCGTGTTGGTGTGGATGATGTTCGGCGCTTCGATGCCGTGCAGGATCATGTTCATGATCGCGATGACGTAGGCGAGGGACTTCTTTTCCTTACCGTAGAGCGTGCGCTCTTGCAGGGTGCGGTCCTGGGCAGTGGTGCGCTTGGGGTTCTGGGCGCGCAGGTACTCGAAAGATTCGCAGAGGAAGCCAGCCGAGCCGACGGCGGGGTCGCAGATGGTCTCGCCGAGTTTCGGAGCGGTGACAGCGACGATGGCGCGAATGAGCGGGCGCGGGGTGTAATACTCGCCGCCGTTGCGCCCGGCGTTGCCCATGTTTTTGATCTTGGCTTCGTAGAGGTGCGAGAGTTCGTGCTTCTCGGTCTGGGAGGCAAAGCGGAGTTCGTCGATGTGGTCGATGATCTCGCGCAGGTTGTAACCGCTCTGGATGCGGTTCTTGATCTCGCCGAAGATTTCGCCGATCTTGTATTCAATGGTGTTCGGGCCGGTGGCCTTGGCCTTGAAGCCGTGCAGGTAGGGGAAGAGCTTGGCGTTGACGAACTGGATGAGGTCATCGCCGGTAAGGGTGTTGTTGTGATCGATCTTGCCGCTCTTGTCTTTGGGCGCGGCCCACGAATCCCAACGATAGGGCTTGTCGAGGATGTGGGTGTAGGGCTTGCCGTTCAGGGCGGCTTCGGTGGCTTTGTCGCGCTCCAATGCGTCGAGGTATTTCAGGAACAGGAGCCATGACGTCTGCTCGGTGTAATCGAGTTCACTGGTGCAACCGGCGTCTTTCCACAGGACATCGTCGATGTTTTTGAAGGCTTGTTCGAACATAATTACCTATTCTCTTAGAGTTTTTTCGTCATGGCGGTTCATAATTTTTGCTGGGCTAACATCGTAAACTGCGATTGTTTTGCCTTGTTATGCATTTGAAGTTAAGGGCTATGATCCCTTAATCCCAAAGCGTGCTGGCGTGGCTTTTGCGCCTTTTGCAAAAGGCATGACAGCATGATTTGGTCCAACTGCAAGAATTTGTTAGCCATTACCGTGCGAATTTTCATAATACTTCTGCCGTGCTGCAGAAAAGAAACTCTTGTTCTCTTTGTGCTGGTCGACGATCCACTTAGCAAAATTGTCGCTGTACTGCGGACTACCGAACTTCGGTGTATGGCAGTACCGTGGGTCGCCATCGATGCCGTACACGCGACGAACGGCAAGGATGTCGTAAGTGTTTACGTCAATTCCCTCAGGTAGCATTCTGTTCACTACAGCTACCAGTTCGGTTTGCCTGTGCGGGTATGTTGTATCGTGGTCAATAAGGCGATAACCGGGAGCGTTCGGGTCATCGACAAGACGGATAGGAGTAGCTTCAGGCGAACTACTCTCCTTAACCTCGCCGGAAAAGACGGTAACCGCCGAGCCCTGCGGAGCTCTAACAACCTTGCGTACCCCATCGAGCCATTCACCCCGAATTGCTTCAAGTTGGCGCTCAATGACATTTCTAATATCTTCAGTCGTTCCGGGTTCGCTCTTGGCCCCATGACGGA
The DNA here is from genome assembly GCA_031430555.1 of Betaproteobacteria bacterium. Classification (GTDB taxonomy): domain Bacteria; phylum Pseudomonadota; class Gammaproteobacteria; order Burkholderiales; family Usitatibacteraceae; genus UKL13-2. Next base: position 1,991 of record JANPBQ010000151.1, on the reverse strand, counting down.
AATAGACGGTACCCTTCGAAAACGCCGTCTTTTGCTTCTGCTTTTCTCCTGCTGCTACTTCATAGGTCCCTACCTCCGTAAAAACCATTGGGACTTTAACAGCAGATATTTCAATTACGGCGACAATTTCCGCCTGCTTCTTAGCTTCATGAACCTCCAATTGACCAAATTTAAAACCAGTGTACTTATGGATCTTGTCCACGAACTTTGCATGATCCAGTTCGAGTACAGCCTTCACATCACTCTTGGAAGGCATACCTCCGTTATCGAGTCCAATCACGATCGCGCCACCGCCACTGTTCGCCATCGCTACAATATCTTTAATGAGCTCGCACCATTCCCCGGTCGATTCAGGATTGAACGTGCTTTTGAAGTCAATGCGCTTCGATTCACGTTTAGCATTAAGTGCCTTATCGACAAGTTCTGACATGGTTCACTCGGATAGCTAACGCCGCGCTCTGCGGCAATTTTGGAGCGCAGCGGAAAAATTGTCCGACAGCAGCGCTTTGTTAGCGGCGAAATTAAAACGGAATATCGGCATCGAAATCATCTGGAGCAGGCGCACTCGCTTTTTCATTTGCTTTATGAAGCAACTCCTCATTTTCTAGTAAATAATCTATTCCATCTGCAGATATTGAAAATGCGTAATACTCGCTGTCGATATACTGATGATCTATAGCAATGCTCTTATCTAAAAACCCCACCCTTTCTAGCTTAATAGCCGCCAAGCTCAATATCCCTCGCTCAACTCCTTTTAGATCATCGAAAGTACTCCAAACAGATACGCCATCCGGTGAGCTAGCGTAACTTTCGAGAACCTTGGCCAGTAAGCGATGTTCAACGTCTCCAAGCTTGTAGTTATATCCGACTTTTCTACGAGCCTTTGTTTGAATGTTTAGATCTTGAGAAAGTAATCCTAAATTGGCCACTTCCTTTTTTATCAATACACATGGATGATTTACTGCAGCCTCCAGGTTTCTATCTGACCTCTCGCCATTGTAATCTGCTGGAGTAAGCCCCAAAAGATCCGTCGGAAAATGTAGCTCGGTGTCTCTCGGCTTAACTATAAAGCACCTTTCTTTACCTAAGGTGCCGACAAAGAGACCAAGCTCAAAAACCACATTGTCTCGAACAATATGCTTTTGTTGATCTCGAATTTGAGCAATGTCGTCCGGAGTAAATATAAAAATTGCGAAATCCACCGACTCAGCCATTTTTACTAGAGAGTCAATCGTATTTTGGGAGAGATTAAATCCATGCTTCCATACAGTTACCTCGGCCTGATGATCCAGATTTACATTGAATGCATCAGCCACATCAAGGCTTTCTACGGCTGAAGCTATAAATATTCTGGGTTTTCTCATATGAATTCCTTGGGATTTCGAATCAGACTGACCGCTAACAGCGAATTATACGGAACGCTCCCGTTGAAAAACCGGATTCTGGTTTTTCAACAGAAACAGGCGAACATTGAAGGCAGTCGGTCATCGATCAATCCTGCAGGTAGGTGGAGCGGAGTGAAGTCCGGAAAAATCTTGTTCGGTATATGCGGTGAGATTCAATTGTGCCCCTGTGTAAGACCAGGCGGAGCGGAAACAGCGGCGTAACGGTTTTTGTATCGGTACCCTGATCTCACGTTCAACAACGGGCCAGGTTCGTCCCCATCCTAATGCAGTACGCGATCCGACTGTATCTCGGCCTGCAACTCCTTCTTTTGATCGGCGGCCGCCGACTCCTGCTGTTGCATGTAGTTGCGCAGGCGTCCCACCACACTGGTCATCACATCAATGGTCTGGCTGATCTGGTCCAGGGCCATCAGGATGGTCTCTGTATCAGAGGGGTTCTTGTTATTGTTCGCCATGCGAGATTCCTCAGTTACTGCGTTCTAATCCCAGTTCAGGGCGCCGCCTGTCTGGTATTCGATCACTCGTGTCTCGAAGAAATTTTTCTCTTTGCGCAAATCCATAATTTCCGACATCCAGGGGAACGGG
>JANPBQ010000150.1:0-4231 GCA_031430555.1 Betaproteobacteria bacterium | reverse complement strand
GCGAATTCTGCGAGGGATTTATGCATGATTTTCGCTTCGTTGTTGGGCTATCATTGACGCCAATTCGTCGATCACACCAAGCATGGTAGCGCAAACCCGTTTTGCGCGCGCTTTGGTTTTGCATGGTTCTGAGTGATCCCGTCATTTCAACTTGGCCATAAAATAATTTGCGGAGCAACGCATGAAAGTGATTGTCATGGGGGCCGGTGTGATCGGCGTCTCCAGCGCATGGTATCTCGCCAAGCGCGGCCACGAGGTGACGGTGATCGATCGCCAGCCCGGTGCCGGACTGGAGACCAGCTTCGCCAATGGCGCACAGATATCGGTCTCGCAATCCGAGCCGTGGGCGGCACCTGGCGCGCCGTTCAAAGTGATGAAGTGGCTCTTGAAAGATGATGCGCCGCTATTGTTCCGCCCAAAACTGGAATGGCATCAACTTTCATGGGGCATGCGATTTCTGATCGAGTGCCTGCCGTGGCGCTTCCGGCACAACATTCGCGAGATGGTGAATCTGGGCTTGTACAGCCGAGAGTCGATTCAGGAATTGCGGCGCGAGACCGGCATTCAATACGATCAGCTCACCAAGGGCATTTTGCAGTTCTACACCGACAAGGGTGACTTTCTGGCCGCGCAGGAAGCCTCCAAATTGTTGCAGCAATACGGCATTGAGCGCGAAGTGAAAACGGTCGACGAGGCGATTGCGATCGAGCCCGCGCTGAATCATATTCGCGATCGTCTTGCCGGCGCCACGTTCGCGCCCACCGATGAATCCGGCGACGCGCATTTGTTCACCCAGAATCTGGCCGAGCTTTGCCGCGCGAAGGGCGTCGCGTTCAAGTACGGCGCGATGATCGAAGCGATTGAAGTCGATGGCGGAAAAGTCAGCGGCGCGCGACTGAGGCATTCGACCGGCCATACGGAAACGGTCACGGCGGATGCGTACGTTTGCGCGATGGGCAGCTACAGCTACCTCATGCTGAAGCCGATCGGCATCACCATTCCCGTTTATCCGGCGAAGGGATATTCGGCGACGATTTCCACCGAAGGCTTCAGTGGCGCGCCGACGGTGAGTCTTACCGATGAGGCGATGAAAATTGTTTTTTCGCGCATCGGCAACCGCATGCGCATCGCCGGCACGGCCGAGCTGGATGGATACAGCACCAGCCTTTCATTGATCCGCACCGAGGCGCTGGTCAAGCGCGCGCGCGAATTGTTTCCCGGCGCGGCAGACTACGATAATCCTATCTACTGGACCGGATTGCGGCCCGCGACGCCGTCGAATTGCCCGTTGATCGGGCGCACGAAAATGTCGAACTTGTTTTTGAATACGGGGCATGGCACGTTGGGGTGGACTGAGGGTTGCGGCTCCGGGCGCGCGTTGGCGGATTTGATGTCGGGGAAGAAACCGGAGGTTGATTATCAGTTTTTGAAGTGAGCGTTTTTTCGCCATGGTTCTTACTTGGTTCCACCACCGCAAATCCCCACCAATTCCCCTTTAAAAAGGGGGTAGTCATTGGCGACGAGCGCGAGCACTCAATGCGGCTTGATTCGGTGCCAAAATTCGGGCACTTCCCCTAATGGCACTTACTTAAAACTTTGGACTCCATATTTGACCGCAAACTGGTTAAGAGCGCCACTCTCAAGGTTGTCGCCCCGGCAAAGGCCGGGATCCAATTTTGTCTGGGCGGCGTTGCATCGAAAATTGGGCCCCGGCCTTCGCCGGGGAGACAGTAAATACCAACATCGCAATGCATCGGATACCAATTTTCTGCTTAAGTAAGTGCCATTCGGCACTTCCCCTTTTTTTAGAGGGGATTGAGAGGGATTTGCGGACGACAAGAATATTCCCAAACGAATTGCTAAAACAAATCAACCATGTCCAACATCACACTGCACGATATCAATGCTGCGCGCGACGTACTCAACGGCCACATCGCCGCCACACCGTGCCTTCATTCGCGCACGCTCTCCGAGATCACCGGCGCGACGGTGTATCTGAAATTCGAGAACCACCAATTCACCGCGAGCTTCAAGGAGCGCGGCGCGCTGAACAAACTCGCGTCGTTGAATGCGGAGGAACGCAATCGCGGCGTGATTGCCGCATCGGCGGGCAACCACGCGCAAGGCGTTTCGCATCACGCCACCCGCCTCGGCATCCCCAGCATCATCGTGATGCCCAAATTCACGCCGAATGTAAAAGTGGAAATGACCCAGCGGCACGGCGCCACGGTGGTGCTGCACGGCGAAAATTTCGACGAGGCCAAGTCGCACGCGCTTTCGATGGCTGACAAGCAGAAACTGGTTTTCGTGCATCCCTACGACGACGCCAAAGTCATCGCCGGCCAAGGCACCATCGCGCTCGAGATGCTGGAAGCGCACCCGGAAATTGACACGCTGTGCATCGCCATCGGCGGCGGTGGATTGATCAGCGGTATCGCGACCGCTGCCAAGGCATTGAAACCGGACATCGACATCGTCGGCGTGGAGACGACGCGCTTCCCCTCAATGCGCGCGGCAATCAATGGCGAGGTCGCGAACTTTGGCCAATCGACTATCGCCGAAGGTATCGCCGTGAAGGAGCCCGGCAAACTCACCCGCGCGATCGTCGAGAACCTCGTGTCCGACATATTGTTGGTCGACGAGGGTGCGATCGAAGAAGCCATCGTCATGTTGCTCGAAATCGAGAAGACCGTGGTGGAAGGTGCCGGCGCGGCGTCGCTGGCGGCCCTGCTCGGAAACCGCGCGCGCTTCGCCGGCAAGCGTGTCGGGCTGGTGCTGTGCGGCGGCAATATCGATCCCTTGATGTTGGCCGAGATCATCCAGCGCGGGATGGTGCGCGCAGGCCGCTTGTCGCGCCTGACGGTCGAGCTGCGCGATTTGCCGGGCGCGCTCGCACGCATCACCAGCGTCATCGCCGAATGCAACGCGAACGTTGAGGAAGTGCATCACCAGCGCGCCTTCACCAATTTACCGGTGCAATCGGCCGAAGTGGTGTTTGTGCTGAAGACCCGCAATGCGGCGCATGTGGAGGAAATCATCGGCAAATTGGCGGAGGCGGGATTTCGTGCGTATGCGCCGACCGTCTCCGGATAAATGGTCTTCCAGTTTGCCGATTTCGGGGTAGGATATATTCACTTTTTTCAAGGAGATCGCCATGAAACGAATTCAAACATTGCTCGCCATGTCAGCCGCGTTGTTGTCTTTCGGCGTTGAGGCGCAAATGAAAGAAATGCCTCCCGGATTGTGGGAATTGCGCATGAAGATGGATATCCCCGGCATGCCGCCAGAGATGGCCGAGAAAATGGGCAGTCGTACGATCACGCAATGCGTGAAGGCCGGCGAGAGAAAATGGAACGATCAACCGCCGCCAAGCGAACGCGGCGAACGCAAATGCGAGCAGACCGAAATGAAAATGTCGGGCAACACCGCATCCTGGAAAATGAAATGCACAGACGGCACCACCGGCGAAGGCAGCATGTCGCACAACGGCAAAGATGCCTACAAAATGGATATGGCGATGAATTCGCCGCGCGGCAACATGAAGATGCAAACCGAAGGCAAGCGCATCGCGGAAACATGCGAGAAGAAATGACGTGTTGCGCGCGCGATTCAGCGATCGGTCGCACATGAGTCGGCGGCCATTTTTTCTGATGGTGGCGCTGTGATCGGCGGGCGGCGCATTCCTCGCGCAACCTGCCAAGAACCAAGAGCCCGCACCACGTGCGCGGGTTCCGGGTGAACTCTGGTCGGTCTCGACGTTGCAGGAGTTTTCGGGATCGAATCCGGGCAATCCCGCAAAACGCGACAGTCAGCAATTTGCGGTGTGCTATCCGCGCGGAACCGTTGGCCTTGATAGCGTCGCGAATGCGGAATTGCCCGAAGAATTGTCAAGCAAATGTTGGTTATCCGACAAGCGCACCGAACCTAACCGCCAACAAACGAAGTACACCTGCCGAGATGGCATCACCGTCGAAATCGCGACGCGCCGTGAAGCCGATGGAAGCTTTGGCAGCATGGTGGTCGTCAACTTGCCGGACAAAGGCGGCATCGCGGTGACGCGCACCATGCGCAGAATGCAGGGCACATGCGATGCATCGGTCACACTGCCCGTCGCGCCCGCGCAACCCGCGCCGCCGATGCCCCCCGCGACTTCAGCAACCGATAAACCGGCGAAGTAGCGGCTAATTCCTATGCTGTTCGCAGCGAGGGATCTCCTGATTGCGCCGAGATC
>JANPBQ010000149.1:0-12645 GCA_031430555.1 Betaproteobacteria bacterium | reverse complement strand
TTGTTTTTTATTTTGTTTGCGTTCTTTATTTAAAACGTTTTGGTTTGCTTTTGGTTCATCGCCGCTGGGTTGCGGTTTTTTTTAGATTGGGGGCGGCGGGCGTCGCCCTCCCCGGCCCCCACCAAGCCATCGCGTTCCTATTCCGAATTGCTGGCCGCATCGTCACCCACCGACTGGCGCGCACTGGATTCGGAAAATACGATTTACCTGGATGTGCCTGCGGGGCGCGTGGTGATCGAAATTTCGGCTGCGTATGCACCCGCGCACGCCGCCAACATACGCGCCTTGGTTCGCGAAGGTTATTTCGACGGGCTTGCGATCGTGCGCTCGCAGGACAATTACGTCGCCCAGTGGGGCGATCCGAATGAGAAAAATCCGCGCCCGATGAAAACCGGCAAAGCGAGTCTCGCGCCGGAATTCACCCGCGCAATCGACGCGAAACTCGCGTTCACGCGTCTGCCGGATATCGACGGCTACGCGCAGGAAGTCGGTTTCTCGAATGGCTTTCCGGTGGGGCGCAATCTGAAAACCGGCCGCACCTGGCTCGCGCACTGCTATGGCATGGTGGGTGCGGGACGCGACAATGCGGAGACCAGCGGCAGCGGTGCCGAGCTCTACGCCGTCACCGGCCATGCGCCGCGCCATCTGGATCGAAACATCACCTTGCTTGGCCGCGTGGTGCACGGTATGCCGTTGCTGGCCAGTCTGCCACGCGGCGGCGGGGCGATGGGATTCTACGAAAACGCCTCGCAACGCGTGCCGATCCATCGCGTGCGCGTCGCCGCCGACGTGCCAGTCGCCGAGCGCACCGAACTGGAAGTGATCCGCACCGAAACACCGTTGTTTGCCTCGCTCGTGGAGGCGCTAAGAAATCGCGGAGGCGATTGGTACAAAGTACCGGCAGGGCATATCGAGTTGTGCAATGTGCCGATTGCGGTGCGACCGGTGGGGTCGAGCGTCAGGTAGTTTCTTGTTTGCGGCGACCTAAAAGGCACGACGGGTGCGGTTCTTCAGCCTTTATCGCCCGGAAAACCGCGCCGGTGCTGGTGTTTCGAGTTGCGTTAGAAAGTTTCCTGACTTGCGTCGCTTCTACGCCCCGTCCGCCACCCGCTTCAACCCCACCGGCTCCACCAATACCGTCTCCGCCGCGTTGCCGATAAAAATGTGCCCGTCCTGCAACGTCGCATTGATCTGCATGTTGCGGTCCGCGAGTGCGGCCATTGCGGCCGAGGCTTCAATGGGGATGTCGAAAATATCCAGATTGGTCAGCCGCTCAAGTGCGACCTGATTGGCGTTCCACCAGATGCCGACGCCACGGCCCCCATACGCGAGCAACACCACGCGCCGCGCGCGGCCACAGGCCTTGCGCAATTCGCGCTCGTCGGGTAAGCCGACGTCGATCCATTGCTCGATATTGCCGGTGAGATCTTTTTTCCACAGCGCCGGTTCGTCGTCGGCCGACAAGCCGCGACCGTAGACAAGCATTTCATCGGCATACATGGCGAAGGCCAGCAGACGCACCATCATGCGCTCGCTGGTTTCCGACGGGTGCCGCGCCAGCGTCAGCGAGTGGCTCGCGTAATAGCCGCGATCCATGTCCGATACGGCGAGCTCGACTTTGTGGACGGTCGCTTTAAGCGCCATCGACTATTTTTTCGCCAGCCCTTTGGTGAGCAATTCCGCCGTGACGTCATTCAGTGATTTGTCCTGACTCGCCGCGAGCGCCTTGATCTGATTGATGAGATCGCCTTGCAATTTCACCGCGTACGGAATCAAGCCCAATTCCTGATCGCGTTTGCGTTGCTCGCGCTTGTCCACCAACGAACCGGCATCCTTGCCGAATCGATCCGGAATGCCATGCAGTTTCATGTTGCCGGCGATTCTGCTGGCCTTGGCTTTTTCGAGTTCGGTTCTTTTCATGATGGTTCCAGTGGTGTTGGGTGGTGCACGGTGATGTTGGCGCGCAAGGCGTCATTTTACGTCTGCACGAGTGGCGGCGTACGGGCCATTTGCATCCGTCAGGGTTTGCGGTTGCGGCGATGCGCTTCGGCCTTTTCCGCGAAGACGTTGGTTTTCGCTTTGGGCTTACCTGCTGCGCCGGCGTTTTTTGGCAATGGATTGCCACCGACTTTTGCGCGGAATTTCACACCGGCCTTCGCACCCGTCGGCGCCCACACACCCGGTGCGCCCTTGGGTTTGTCGGCCTTTTTCTTCGCGGCCTTCATGCGTGCCATCTCGATTCGCGCTTCGGCTTTGGCGGCGATCTCGGCGGGATCGGCGGACAGCACCGCAATCCTCACGTCGCCCAATTGCACGACCTGCCCGGCGCGGATTTTGCAGCGCTTGCGCAATTCCGGCTGGCCATCGACGCGCACATTGCCTTCAGTCACGCGCGCCGCACCTTCGCCGCCGCTCGCGGCAAGGCCGCACACTTTCAACAATTGATTGAGTTCAATGTATTCGGTGGTGATGTGGTATTCGGTCTGCTGCATGGGAAGCTTTCAATGGAATCGCGGTGACCAGTGTACGCGATGTGCGGGCCGGCCATCGCGTTACGAATGCGCCATCAGCACGCCTAAAAACGCTTCGCCATATTTCTCAAGTTTCCGCTCGCCGACACCGCTGATCGTGCCGAATTCGGACAAACTTTGCGGACGCTCATTGATCATTGCCTGCAAGGTCGCATCGTGAAAGATCACATACGGCGGCACGCCTTGTTCGCGTGCGATTCTGAGGCGTGTTTCACGCAACGCCTGCCACAGCGATTCATCCGGCGCGGCGATCCCATTGCGCTCGACACTTCGCGCACCCGGATCGCGACGCGCCTTCTTGGCTTTCTTCGCCGCATGCAAGCGCAGCGTGACGCGCTGCTCGCCCTTCAGCACCGGCTTGCTCAGGCCCGTCAATTTCAGTCCGCCAAAGCCTTCCACATCGACGGCGAGGAATCCCAGCGCGGTCAATTGGCGAAACACCCCCTTCCATTGCACGTCGGAGAGTTCACCGCCGACGCCGAATGTGGTCAGGCGATCATGCCCGAACTGGATCGCGCGCTCGGTCGATTTGCCGAGCAGCACATCCACCAGATGCGCCACACCGAAGCGCTGCCCGGTGCGGTACACACACGATAGCGCCATCTGTGCCGCGCGCGTGCCATCCCAGGTTTCCGGCGTGTCGAGACAATTGTCGCAATTGCCGCACGCGGTCGCGCGCGCTTCGCCGAAATACTCCAGCAGCGTTTGTCGCCGGCAACGCGTCGATTCGCAAAACCCCAGCAGGGCATCGAGTTTTTGACGCTCCAACCGTTTGCGTTCTTCGCCGGCTTCCGAGCCATCGACCATTTGCTTCAGCAACACCACATCCGCCATGCCGTACGCCATCCAGGCGTCGGCCGCCAAACCATCACGACCCGCGCGCCCGGTTTCCTGGTAATAGCCCTCGATGCTCTTCGGCAAATCCATATGCGCGACGAATCGCACATTGGATTTGTCGATGCCCATGCCAAACGCGATGGTCGCCACCATGACCACGCCTTCCTCCTGCAAAAAACGTTTCTGGTTCGCGGCGCGAACGGTGGCGTCGAGCCCCGCGTGATAGGGCAGCGCATCGAATCCGCGCGCGGCGAGAAAAATCGCCGTCTCCTCAACGCGCTTTCGCGATAGACAATAAACGATTCCCGCATCGCCCTTGTGCCTGGCGAGGAAATCCGAGAGCTGATGACGCGGCTCATTCTTCTCGATGATGCGATAGCAAATATTGGGCCGATCAAAACTCGCGACAAAGCGTCGTGCGTCTTGCAGCGCCAGGCGTTCGATGATTTCGTTGCGCGTCGGCACGTCGGCCGTGGCCGTCAACGCGATGCGCGGCACATCGGGAAACCGTTCGTGCAACATTGTCAACTGCCGGTATTCCGGGCGGAAATCGTGCCCCCATTGCGAGACGCAATGCGCTTCGTCGATCGCGAACAGCGCGATCTTTGAGCGACCGAGCAAATCGATGAAGCGCGGCGTCAACAATCGCTCTGGTGCCACATACAGCAAATCCAAGTCCCCGGCGAGCAGCGACTTCTCCATCTCATTCGACGCGCGCGCGTCCATGGTCGAATTCAGGAACGCCGCCTTCACGCCGAGTTGTTGCAGCGTTTCCACCTGATCCTGCATCAACGCGATCAATGGCGAGACCACAATCGCGGTACCTTCGCGCAGTAGTGCGGGGATTTGAAAGCAAAGCGATTTGCCGCCGCCGGTCGGCATCAACACCAGCGCATCGCCACCAGCGATCAGGTGTTCGACGATGGCCTGCTGCTCGCCGCGAAAAGACGAATAGCCGAATACGGAGTGGAGAACTTCAAGCGCGCGGGATGACATCGCGACATGATAGTGCATGACTCAATGCCGTCTGAAGCCGGCGCACAACCCGGTGCCGAAAATAAGTCGATTTTGTGAACCAGTTCATAGCGGCGTACGATGGGTGCGCGTAAAGTGAAATCACCTCCTCGTAACACCTTATTGCCCGGCAACCTAACCGTTCCGGGCATTTTCTTTTGTACAACTTGATTGGCGTTTTTGTGACGCAGTTCATAGCAGGCTGCGGCCACCGAGCGTAAATTTAAAAACACCTCCTCGTGACACTTTATTGGCCCGGCAACTTGATTGTGCCGGCCCTTTTCTTTTTTCCGACGCGGTAAACGTAGAAGCGCCGGTGGCGGATGAGTGGCGATGGTCGGCAGACGAATGTCCGAACGGCGCGTAATATTGCGTTTACCTTGGTATGTGCAAGTTGAATTGCCTTCCAGCCATCGTTCCAATCGTGAACCTATGATTACCCGCTTGCTAATTTGGTTTGTCATCGCCGCATTGATGTCCGCCTGCACCACACCGCGTCTTGTGGCGCTGAGGCATGGCGATCCGGTCTCGATCATCGTCGCGGTCAGCCCAGACGCGACGGATATTGTTGGCATCAGAAACAAGACGATTGGCCAGGATAGCCGCACCGGTGCGGGTGTCGGTGCCGGTATGGGCGCATTGATTGGCTTAAGTTGCGGCCCATGGATTCTGCTTTGTATGCCGGTGGCCGCGTTGGCGCTGGGTGGCGGAGGCGCGATTGTCGGGGCCGGCGTAGGGGTTGCCGAAAGCTTGCCGAAGGAAAAAGTTGCGCAATTGGAATCGCGATTGATTCGCCTGCGACAACCACCGATTTTGCGTGATGCACTTCAGGCCACGGTTGATGAACAGGCAAGAAAGCACTGGCCGCGCGGGTCGGGTTCATCGCCAACGATGATCCGCATCGATTTGCAGGAGCTATTCCTGAATTCAATGCGTGACGAACGCATCGTTCTGGTGGTGCGTGTGCGGGTGTCGATTGATGGCGGGAGTTTGCGTCATCGGGGTGACTTGACGCAAAAATACTTCGAGTACGTCGGCCAAACCAGCACGCTGGCGATGTGGTTGGATACGGGCAATGATTTCGCCGAGAAAAGTTTTGGTAATGCCTGGCAACATCTGGCGACCGAAATTGTCTCGGAACTCGCGACACCATCCTGAGGGTAAGGCTTCGCAATGAGTGGAAGCCCATTCCGATTAACCCTCTTTGAAGTCGGGCCGCTCAGCGCCATCGAATTGATGTCCGATGATATCCCGGCGCTGCAAGAATTCTTTGACGCCAATCCCGAATACTTCTTCGCGGTGAACGGTGTGGCACCGCGATCAAACGAAGCCTTCGAGGAATTTCATGACCCCGTGCCGGCGGAAATGTCCTTCACCAAAGTTTGGCGTATCGGAATTTTTAACGAAGCGCAATCTATGGTCGGCATGGCGAGCGTGGTGTCCGATCTCATTGCCCCGCGTGTCTGGCACATCGGCTTGTTTATTATTGCCACATCGCTGCACGGCAGCGGCGTGGCTGCGAAAACTCACGATGCGCTCGTCGCGTGGATGCAACGGGGCGGCGCCGCGTGGATCCGCCTCGGCGTGGTTGAAGGCAATGTCCGCGCCGAACAATTCTGGGCGCGGCGGGGATATCGCGAAGTGCGCAAGCGGCAGGGTGTGGATATGGGTGCGAAGGTGAACACATTGCGGGTGATGGTGAAATCGGTTGGTAGTGAGCCGCTTGAATCGTACCTCGCGATTGTGGCGCGCGATCAAACGGAGTAGAGCGCTTCGTATGCCTTCGCGATTAAAAGCGAGAATTTGTTGCTTTGACGCGCGGCCTCCACGATGAATCACGAGCACTGACGTGGCGTTCCGAGCATATTTGCTCCGAAAGGCGCGCCAAATGGCCTGCCCCTGACGTGGGTACTTCTATTAAACCTAAATCTCTGTCGCCCCGGCAAAGGTCGGGGCCCAATTTTGTCAATGTGCCAATGGATTACGAAAATTAGGTACCGGCCTTCGCCGGTACGACAGTGTTAATAGAAGTACCCACGTGATCGGGTGGGGGCGAGCTGACCCAATATTGTTCGGTTAGCCAAAATAATGCGTTCGCTCTGAGCTTGTCGAAGGGCTAGTGTCGCGTCACACAAGAATCGTCGCAAATAAAACGGATGGATTTTTTCGCAAGGCAAGGCGCGAGGAGGCGACGTAGCCCGGTCTACGGCAACGACGAGCAACGCCGCCTTGCGGAAAAAGACGCCGTTTTATGCGACGATTCTTGTGTGACGAGACACTAGATGCACGGGGTCCTTCGACAAGCTCAGGGCGAACGGTGCTTGAACGAACAGTATTTTGAGTTGACCGCCTTTGTGCTATGGCGACAACTGGAAAGGATACACCGATCCCAACGCCAAAATCCGCGTCAATTCATCCAATGCGACACGACATTCGTCGAGCAATATTGGGTCGCCCAATTCGGCGTCGCCGAGTCGATCGCGATAATGTTTTTCCACCCACGCCGTTAGTTTGGCGTAAAGCGCATCATTCATTAGCATTGCCGGATTCACGGCAGCCAATTCGGCTTCGGTGAGTTCCACGCGCAGGCGCAGGCAGGCTGGTCCGCCGCCGTTACGCATGCTCTCGCGCAAATCCAATACCAGTACCTCGCGGATGGGCGTTGTGCGCGCGAGCAGCGATTGCAGATACGCCCACACTCGCGCATTGCCGCGGCACTCTTCGGGCACCAGCAACAACATGCCGCCTTCTGCGCGGCTCAACAATTGACTGTTGAAGAGATACGACTGCACGGCATCTTCCACGCCTACTTCTTCGGCCGTTACTTCGATTGCGTTGAACGGACTGCCGAGTTTTGCCGCGATCTCGGCCAGTACGCGCGGCTGATCGACGAACGCATCCTCGTGGCAGAACAACACATTGCCGTTGCCGACCGCGATCACGTCGTTGTGGAATACGCCCGCATCGATCATCGCTGGATTCTGTTGGGCGAACACGACGTTGCCTTCATCGAGCCCATGCATGCGCGCGATGGCTTGTGAGGCTTCAAGCGTTTGCCGTGCGGGAAACTTCGCGGGTCTCGGCGCGGTGGTGTCGAAGCCGCGCGCGCCGTAGACGAAAAACTCCACGCCGCGCTCGCCATAGGCCCGGCAAAAGCGCGTGTGATTGGCCGCACCTTCATCGCCGAATTGTGGGCAGCCGGGCAGTGCAGGGTGATGAGTGAAGTATTTTTCGTCCTCAAAAATCGCCTTCAAGGTTCGCGTCGTTTGCGGGTGTTCGATCGCGCGGTGGAATTTATTGTTGAGGTTGGCGGGCGTGAAATGCACACGGCCATCGGCGGTATTCGCGCTCGGGCTGACGGTGGCGGCATTGGCGGACCACATGCTCGATGCGGACAGCGCGCTCGAATACACTAACGGCGCTTGTGTAATCGCGGCGCGGATCACTTCTGCATCGCTGCCGTGAAATCCCAACGCGCGCAGCGTCGCCACGCAGGGCCGCTCCTGCGGCGGCAATACGCCTTGCGCGAATCCCATGTCGGCGAGCGCCTTCATTTTCTTCAGGCCCTGCAAGGCGGCGAGTTTTGGGTTCGCGATCAGGCCCTGATTTTTAGTCGAGGCGACATTGCCGAACGAGAGACCGCTGTAGTTGTGCGTCGGGCCGACGAGTCCATCGAAATTGGCTTCGACTGCGCGACTCACGCTCACAATGAAAGCCCCGGGCTCAGTTTCTCCGGCAGCGCGAGGGTAGCGGATTCGAGTGAGGCCTGCGGATAGGCGCAGTAGTCCGCTGCATAGTAAGCGCTCGCGCGATGATTGCCACTGGCACCGACACCACCAAACGGTGCCGCACTGGAGGCGCCCGTGAGCGGTCGATTCCAGTTGACGATGCCGGCGCGGATGGCACGCAGGAACGCCGCATACTCGTCGGCGTTCTCGGATAGCAAACCCGCAGCAAGGCCGTAGCGGGTGTGGTTAGCGATGTTTAACGCGTCATCGAAAGACGTGTATCGCAGTACTTGCAGCAACGGCCCAAAGTGTTCTTCGTCGGGCAGGTCTGCAACGCCGGTGACGTCGACAACGCCTGCGGAAAGCAACGCGGTGCCCGCCTTCAACGATTTCATTTCCAGCAGCGATTTTGCGCCACGGCTCAGCAAATCCGCTTGCGCGCGCAACAGCGTTTCCGCCGCGGCAACCGAAATCACCGCGCCCATGAACGGCGGATCGGCGTCATCGAATGCCCCCACTTTCAATCGCGCCGCCACGTCAATCAATCGCGCCAGCAGCCGATCGCCCGCATCACCCTTTGGCACGATCAATCGCCGCGCGCAGGTGCAGCGCTGCCCGGCGGAGATGAACGCCGATTGAATGATGTGATGCACCGTCGCATCGAGATTGCGATAGTCGCCGACCACCAGTGGATTGTTGCCACCCATTTCGAGTGCCAATATTTTTTGCGGCTGCGCGGCGAATTGGCGATGCAGATGCGCGCCCGTCAGCGAACTGCCGGTGAAAAACAGGCCATCAATGCTGGCATGTCCGGCCAACGCAATGCCGGTGTCGCGCCCGCCTTGCAACAAATTCAGCACGCCCTTCGGTAGCCCCGCCTGCGCCCAGATTCTCACGGTCGCTTCCGCGCTGGAGGGGGTTAGCTCGCTCGGCTTGAAGATCACGCAGTTGCCCGCGAGCAATGCGGGAACGATATGCCCGTTCGGCAAGTGGCCGGGAAAATTGTACGGCCCGAATACCGCGACCACGCCGTGCGGACGATGCCGCAGCACGGCCGTGTGATCGGCCTGCGCCGTCTCGCGCGTACCGGTGCGCTCCTGATGTGAGCGGATTGAAATATCGATCTTGCCGATCATCGTCGCGACTTCGGTGGCCGCTTCCCACAGCGGTTTGCCGGTTTCAAAGCCGATGGTGTGGGCGAGCGAGGCTTTGTGTTCGCCAAGCAGACGCGCGAATTCCTTGAGGATGTTGATGCGTGTTTCCAGTGGAAGATTTGACCATGCAGGAAACGCCGCGCGTGCGGCGGCGACCGCCGCATTGACAGTTGCCGCCGTCGCAGCATTGCCTTGCCAAACGATCGCTTGCGTGACGGGGTTCTTCGACGCAAAAATAGCGCCGTCGCTTGCGATCCAATCGCCACCAATCCAGTGCTGACTCATGTGGTTGTCGTCCGGTAATAGCCAATGGTCAATGACGCGCGTTGGCTGAAAGTGCCACCGCGCGCACCTTGTCGCCGGATTTCACGTTGAGCGCGCGCGCCGCGTCTTGCGTCAGTGAAATCGCGCCGTCTGTCGGATTCGCGGGCGCCAGCAGCGCGCGATAGACATCGAAGCCAATATTGGCGATGAGGTGCGGCGCAGACTTCGTGGGTGCGTCCACAACGCCGCCCACCTGCACCGTGTAGAGCGCACTCTGCTGCACCGCGCCGACATCATCGACATCGCATTCGACCGTCGGGCCTGCGTCGAAAATATCCACATAGCCCTCATAGCGGAATCCTTCGGACTCCAGCATCCGCTTCGCAGGCTCGGTGTGCGGATGCGTCTTGCCCACGACGGCCTGCGCCTCGGGCGTGAGGAATGAGCTGTACAACGGATGCTTGGGCATCAGTTCTGCGACGAAAGATTTTTTGCCGATGCCCGTCATGTAATCGGCCTGGGAAAAATCCATCGAGAAAAAGTGCCGGCCCAGACTCTCCCAGAACGGCGATTTGCCGGCCTCATCCGAGACGCCGCGCAACTCGGCGATAATTTTTTTCGCGAAGCGCGCGCGGTGTTGTGCCAGAAACAGAAAACGCGATTTCGACAACAACTGGCCATTCTGATCGCGGCGATAGTCGGGGTCGAGAAACAATGAGCAAAGTTCGCTGTGACCCGTATGGTCGTTGGACAAAAATAGGGTCGGCGTCTGGGTGAACAAGCCCAATTCCTGCGAGGCATGCACCACCAGGCCGACGCGGTATGAATACCAGGGCTGGCGCAGGCCGACCGCAGTCGCGATGCCGCACGTGCCGACGACACGTTGAGTCGCGGTATCCTCCAGTACGAACAAAAATACTTCGTCGGCTTTCTCCGCCGTGCCATCGAACGACGCGCAGGCGGCGTCGATGCGTTTGGCGAGTTCGTTATGGTTGGCTGGCAATGTGGTGAGACCGACTCCGGCGCGACCGGCAAGAGTCACCACCGCCGGCAGATCGCCACGGGTGATTGGACGAATAATCATCATAGCGGCGTCACCCGCACGTCGTCGCCGCTGGCGAGTTCGAGGCGATCGGCAAGTTCAGGCGATAGCGCCAACATGTCGTCCGCGGTCACAACAACGCGACCAATGGTTGCGCGGAAGTCGGAGGTCGCGGTATTGGCGATGAGATACGGCGCGGCAATACCGTTTGGCGGCACCTCAAGCGTCACGCGCAGCCGGCGATTGGCGGCCACGCTACGCAACGTGGAGATACGCGCTTCCACTGTCGGCCCGCCATCGAAAATATCGATGTAGGTATCGGCCTCGAAACCCTCTTCGAGCAGGATCGAAAACGGCAACTCCGCCACCGGATGCAACTGGCCGATCGCGAGCTTTGCGTCGGCCGGCAGCAATGGCACGTAGATCGGATATTGCGGCATCAATTCCGCGATGAAGGTCTTGCTGCGGCCACCCGAGAGACGTTCGGCTTGTGGATAATCCATATTGAAAAACCGCCGCCCCACTGCGTTCCAGAACGGCGAATTGCCGTTGTCGTCGCAGACACCGGGGTTCTCGGCTGCCAATTTATCAGCAAAGCGTTGCGGATGCTCCGCGATGAATAGCAGGCGTGCGCGCGACAGCAATTGCGGCCATACCGTGTGATGATATTTGGGCTCGATGTAAAAGGACGTGAGGAGCGAAAGCCCGGTCAAGTCATGGCACAAATGCAGGGAATGAATCTTGTTGCTCACGCCTAACTCCTGCGAGGCATGCACAATGATCTCGTTGCGGTAGCTGTAGAAACGATCGTGAAAACCGGCCGACGCGGCAATACCGCTGGTGCCGACAATGTCGCCGCTCACGGCATCTTCGAGCACGAAAAAATAGTCTTCCTCACCGTTGACATCGACTTCCGCGCTGAACGAGTGGCTGGAGTTGCGGATTTTTTCGTACAGCCTGTCGTGATCCGGCGGCAACGACGTGATACCGACCGCGCTTGCCGCGGCCATCTGCTCTACACTAGGCAGATCGGACATCCGGCAGGGTCGCAGGATCAATATGCTGTCGCTCATCGGTGTTTATTTCACTTGAGCAGGCGTCGGGACGGGCACTGTCGCCCGCGCCACCTTTTCCGCCGCCAGCAACTCGGCGAGCACAGCGTCGAATCGCTTCATACCTTCCGCAATATCATCCGCAGTGATCAATAGCGACGGTGCCAAGCGAATGACATTGGTGCCGGCAACCAGAATCATCAGACCGTGTTTTTCCGCTGCCTTCACGAATTCTTTGGCGCGGCCATGCCATGGCGGAATCAATTCGCAACCGAACCACAGCCCACTGCCGCGAATGTCGGTGAACACCGCATGTTTCTGGTTAAGTGCGCGCAGGCCCTCGAACATTTGCGCCGTGCGCGCCGCAATATTCGCGCGGGTCGAAGGTGCCACGACAATTTCCAGCACCGCCAGCGCGACCGCACAGGCGAGCGCATTGCCGCCATAGGTGCTGCCGTGCGCGCCGACATTGAAGCTCTTGGCGATTTTCTCCGTGGTCAGCATCGCGCCGATGGGAAATCCGCCGCCGAGTCCTTTTGCCGAGGTGAGAATGTCCGGCGTGACCCCGCAATCCATGTACGCGTACAGCGGCCCGGTGCGCCCGGCCCCCGATTGCACTTCATCGAATATCAACAGCGCATCGTGCTGGTCACACAGTTCGCGCAGGCCCTTCAGGAAGGCCTTCGAAGCCGGCAACACGCCGCTTTCGCCTTGCACCGGCTCGACAATCACCGCGCAGGTTTTTGCCGAGATGTGCGCCGCCACCGCCTCGAGATTATTGTAGGGGAGGTGGGTGATGCCCTCGGGCAGCGGGCCGAAGCCCTGCGTGTACTTGGGCTGGCCGCCGACGGTCACGGTGAACAGTGTCCGGCCGTGAAACGAATCGGTGAAAGAAATGATTTCGTTCTTGTCGCTCTCGAACTTGCCTTCGGGCGTTTGATCTTTCGGAAAGCGGTCACAGGCGTGGCGGCGGGCGAGTTTCAACGCGGCTTCATTGGCTTCCGCGCCGGAATTGGCGAAGAA
>JANPBQ010000148.1:0-8914 GCA_031430555.1 Betaproteobacteria bacterium | reverse complement strand
GATAACTTCAGCGCCGCCAAACTCCAACGCATCGCCCACAAACACAACCACACGCCACGAAAGGCGCTCGGCTATTGGACTCCTTTTGAGGTAGCATTTGACTGCCCACCGCCTGTCGGCATTTGATGTTTAGACCGCGATATTGCCCGGAGACGCTCGCCAATGCTGGGGTTTCCTTTTCTGCGGCCCGTTAATTCTGTATCGCGTAATTCAATACCACCGGCGCACCACCGCGCCGCACTTCCGCACGGATGTTGGTGAGCGAATTGAATTGGCCATACACGCGTACCAGATCACCTTGGGAATTGATCGGCTGGCCGTTGATGCTGGTGATGATGTCGTTCGCTTGCAGGCCGAGCTTGTGAGAGAGCGAACCGGCCGGCGCATCCTCGACGCGCACGCCGCCGCTGGGCGAGGGGCCGATGCGGCCGAGAAAATTCATCTGTCGCTGATCCTGCAAGACCGTGTTCAATTCCTGTCTCGATAACGCATAGGCGTTTGCGCCGGTGCTGGCGATATTCAAGCGGAATTGCGTGGCGGCGGGCGCACCGGGTGCCACCGCTTTCGCGGCACCAAAGCGGTCGAGTTCGATCCGTTCGCGCGCGCCGTTGCGGCTGATGATGATGTATTCCGCCTGCACGTCGAGTAGCTTCACGCCGCTCGACAACTCCTGATTGAGGCGAACAGTCATATCTTTGCCGCCGAGATTGACGACCGCCGCCGAAAGCGTTTTGCCATCGACCGCAAACACGCCTTTCAATCGCACACTGTTTTGCGCAACCGGCGCACCGGCGGAAACGGCGTCGTCGCGGTCACCGAACAATTGCCGGCCGAGCGAAGGCGGAACGGGTGTTGCATCGCTGGCGGTGGCGACAAGCGGTGCCTGCCACGCCGGCGTGAGAAAGCGCCAGGTCCACCATGCCCATTGCAGGCCGAGCGTGACCGACAGAAGCGCGGTCAGTGCCGTCATGAGCCATTGCGTTGCGCGCGGATTCATTTTTTCAACGATTCAGGAAGTTTTGCGGTATCGATGTCGAGGTAGCGCCAGGGCTCATGGCCGAACGGATGTTTCTTGAAACCAAGCAGCCATGGTTGAATCAGGATCGTGCCCTGCTTCAAGGTATTGACGCGCCACGGATTGTAAACCCACAGCATATGCACCATGCGCCGGTAGAGCGCGGTGCGCTCGGGTGAATCGGGCATGATCTTTATTTTTTCGTAAAGCTTGTCGAATTCCGGCATCGCGAACATCGTGTAATTCGAGCCGCCGATGCTCTTGCTCCAGAACAGTTGCAGAAAATTTTCGCCGTCGGGATAGTCGGCGATCCAGCCGTAGGTCATCATCTGAATGCGGCCGTTTTGCGCCTGCTTGCGAAGCTCGGGCATTTTTTCGACTTTGTCGAACGTCATGCGCACGCCGATCGCGTCCATCGCGCGCCGCCACAATTCGTTGCGGCTGCGGGCGCGTTGATCGGGTGTGGTGGCTTGATCGATGACCAGTGGCGTGCCGTTCGGCATATCGCGCCAACCGTCGCCGTCGCGGTCGATGTAGCCGTACATATCCAGCAGCGCGCGCGCTTTCGCCGGATTGTATTCGAGGGTCGGTGTACGTTCTTCGGTGAAGCCTGTCATGCCCGCGGCGATCGGGCTCCAGGCTCTGACGGCCTGATTTTTCTCGACGATGCCGATCTCTTCTTCGATCGGATACGCCAACGATATCGCGCGGCGCAACGCAATTTTCTCCGCGCTGTATCCGCCCAGTACGTTCGGCTTGCCATCGATCATCTCGCTCATGTTGAACGTGGTGTAGGTGATCCACGCAATCTCGTCGGGTCGCGTGGTCATGCCGCGCTTGATGAGGTTGGGCGCCAATTTTGCGCCGGGCATGGCGGTATCGATGAAGGGAGTCGGGATCGGCCGGATGAATTCGTAATCGTCGTTGAGAAAAGCGAGCCAGCGCGGCTGCTCTTCTTCGACCACGTAAATCTCCAGCCGGCCGATCAAGGGAATACGCTTGCCCTTCAAATGCGCCATGATTTCCGCGTCGCGCGGATCATCGCTGCCGGCGCTCTCGAAATACTCTTCGCGGTAATCCGGATTCGCTTCCAGCACCACACGCGAGGCGCGCCGCCAGTCGGCCAATTTGTAAGGCCCGGTGCCGACTGGGTGTTCCGGAAAACTGGCCCCGTAAAATTCCACTACCTCACGCGCGACCGCTGCCGTCGCGGGCATGGTGAGGATGTAATTCAGGTTGTAATCCGGTGCGACCAGACGAATGATGAGCGTGTACGGATCAGGCGCTTCCAGACCGGGGATGGGTTTGTCGTAGTCGAATTTACCCGTTCGCTTCGCCTCCTCCATCAATTCATTGCCACCCTGCAATTTGCCGTCGAACAGGAACTGCCATTGCGCCTTGTTCTTGGGGTCGAGCATGCGCTTGATGCTGTATACGTAATCGCTCGCGACCAGCTCGCGTTTTTTTCCCTTGAACGCGGCATCGGGCGTGAAGAAAATGCCGCGCTTCAGTTTGAGGGTGTAGGTTTTGCCGTCGGCGGAAATTTCCGGCAACGTGGCGGCGGCGCGCGGTTGCAATTTGATCGGTCGCGCGAGGTGATCGTACTGCAGCAAGGCATCAAAAATGTGATCGCATAGTGAGCCGGTCAGTTCGTCGGATTCCTGCGCGCAGTCGAAACTTTTCTCCGGCGATTGCACGGGGGTACGCATGATCTTTTTCATGTCGGCGGCATGCGAGGCTGATGCCGAGACAACTACGATCAACGTGGCGAGCAAGCTCGCTGAAATGCCAACCTTGCGCCGCGCTGATGCAAGTGTGTCCTTCCCCCGCGCAGGCGGGGGCCTAAGAAAATGTTCGGTGGGCAACAGCAATTGGATCCCCGCCTGCGCGGGGAAAGGGAAAAAATTGAACATGTCGAGTCGCTGGATCATTGGGAGGCAACCTGCCGCCTCATGCCGCGCACCTAATGCAGTATCCGCGCCACACCCTGCTCTTCAGCCGTGGTGCCGCGTGGGCTGGGCGAGGCGTGATGCAAAATCATCCGCCAACCGTTGGGCGTGAGGATGTAGGCGTTGGTCGCGAGAAATGGCGGCATCGGCTCACCATTGGGTTGCATGAACGTTTCATAGACACTGTGGATCGCGAGCGTAGGGCCGTCGTGGCGGCGGTATTCACTGATCTTCAAGCCGGGATTGGCGCTCACTGAAAAATAGGCGGCGAAGCTCGCGCGGATGGCGGGAAAACCCGCGAGCCTTGGGCCGTGCGGTTGGATGCAAATCGCGTCGGGATCATCGGCCCACACGGCGCTCATCAGATTCAAGTCGGCGCGCTCGATCGCATCATAAAAGGCGGCTTCGCAATCGGAGGGCGTGGGAAAGAGTTTGAGTATTTTCTTGGGCATGCAAGATGATAACGCGTTCACCATTCGGTCATGAAGTCAGTGACTTTTCGAGTAAACTTTTGGGTGGAGGTATTTTTTCCTTTGCCGTGAAATTTGTCGCGGATTTTGGCACCGTCCCCACCCTACCTTTTTCCAACCCACCCCACGGAGAACCCCATGATCCGCTTCCATGTCAACGGCGAACGCCTTGAAACCAATGTTTCCCCGGATACCCCGTTACTGTGGTTTCTGCGCGACAACCTGCAACTCACCGGCACCAAATACGGTTGCGGCATGGCCTTGTGCGGCGCGTGTACCGTGCAGGTGAATGGCGAGGCGGTGCGCGCCTGCGTGACGCCCTTGTCCGCGCTCGCGGGCAAGAAAGTGGTGACGATCGAGGAAATCGGCCGGACGCCGATCGGCAAGAAAGTGCAAGACGCGTGGATTTCAGAGGACGTGGTGCAGTGCGGCTACTGTCAATCGGGCCAGATCATGACCGCGACCGCGTTGCTCACCAAAACCAAATCGCCGAACGACGCCGATATCGACGCCGCCATGACCGGCAATATTTGCCGCTGCGGGACTTACAACCGCGTGCGCGCAGCGATCAAGGTCGCTGCCGGGCAAGGTGTTGCGGCGGTCAAGGCGGGTGCGAAGGTGGCACCGGCCAAAGTTCCCGCCAAGGCGAAGGCATAGGAGACAACCATGAAATTACTCGCCAAAAATACCAGCACCAACCGTCGCCAGTTTCTCAAAGCCTCCGCCGCCGCGACCGGTGGCCTCACCATTGCCTTCAACTTGCCTGGCGGCAATAGGCTTGCCAACGCCCAAGCGCCGCAAGCGCCCAACCTGAATATCCCCAACGCGTTCCTGAAAATCGCGAAAGACGGCAGTGTGACCGTACAAGTGAAGCATCTCGAATTCGGTCAGGGTGTGATGACCTCGCTGCCGATGTTGGTCGCCGAAGAGCTCGAGTGCGATTGGAGCA
The DNA here is from genome assembly GCA_031430555.1 of Betaproteobacteria bacterium. Lineage (GTDB taxonomy): Bacteria > Pseudomonadota > Gammaproteobacteria > Burkholderiales > Usitatibacteraceae > UKL13-2. The sequence continues at coordinate 4,531 of JANPBQ010000148.1, read as the reverse complement.
AAGTGCGCGCAGAGTTGGCGCCGGCAGGTGCCGTCTATGCGCACAACGAATTCGGCATGCAGATGACCGGCGGCTCGTCGTCGGTGAGCAATTCGTGGGTGCAGTTGCGCACCGTCGGCGCGATGGCGCGCACGATGCTGATTTCGGCTGCCGCGAATCAGTGGAAAGTGGACGCCGCAAAATGCCGTGCCGCGAATGGCATGGTGTTGGGGCCATCGGGACAAAAAGCCACTTACGGCGCGCTCGCCGATGCCGCTGCCGCATTGCCGGCACCGGAAAAAGTTGTGTTGAAAGATGCAAAAGATTTCAAGATCATCGGCAAACCGACCCGCCGCACCGATTCGGCCGCCAAGGTCAATGGCAGCGCAAAATTCGGCATCGATGTGACGCCGAAAATGTTGCCCAATCTGCACACCGCCGTGGTCAAACACCCGCCGATCTTCGGCGCGCGCGTCGGAAAAATCGATGCCTCGAAAGTGCAAGGCATCCCCGGCGTGACACATGTGGTGCAGACCTCGAATGGCGTCGCGGTAGTGGCGAAAAATTTCTGGGCCGCCAAGAAGGGCGTCGATGCGCTGCAAGTCGAATGGAAAATGGACGATGGCGTCAAGGTCAGCACGGAGGCATTGAAAAAATCCTACCGCGAGTTGGCGGCGACCGCCGGCCCTGTCGCGAAAGCGGGTAACGTCGAATCACTCAAGACCGCCGCCAAAACGGTCACGGGTGAATACGATGTGCCGTACCTCGCGCACGCCGCCTTGGAGCCGCTTAATTGCACCGTAGATCTGAAGAAGGATAGCTGCGAAATCTGGGTGGGTTCGCAACTGCAGACCGTCGATCAAGGGACGGCCGCCAAGGTGGCGGGATTGAAACCCGAACAAGTCAAACTCATTACCATGATTGCGGGCGGTGGCTTCGGTCGCCGCACCAATCTGGATTCGGATTATGTGGTGGAGGCGATTGAAATTGCGAAGGAAGTAAAGGTTCCGGTGAAGACCGTTTGGACGCGCGAAAACGACACCAAAGGTGGCTCGTACCGTCCACAATATGTACACAAAGTTTCCGCCGGGCTGGACACGAACGGAAAAATTTCCGCATGGGATCACGTCGTCGTCGGCCAATCGATTACGGCCGGTACGATGTTCGAACCGATGATGACCAAAGGTGGCGTGGACGCGACGAGTGTGGAAGGCATCTCCGATACGGCTTACGATATCCCCAACATGCAGGTGGTTTCGCACAGCCCAAAGTCCGGCGTGCCGGTGCTGTTCTGGCGCTCGGTCGGGCACTCTCACACGGCGTTCGTGATGGAAACGATGATGGACGATCTCGCGAAGGCGGCGGGAAAAGATCCGTTCGCGTTTCGCCGTGAGTACTTGGGCAAGCATCCGCGATTCTTAAAAGTGCTGGACCTGCTCGCCGAGAAATCCGCATGGGGCAGCGCTGCGCCAAAAGGTGTGGGCCGCGGCATGGCGATTCACGATAGTTTCGGCACCGTCTGCGCGCATGTTGCCGATGTCAGCATCGTCAATGGCCAGATCAAAGTGCTGCGCGTGGTCTCGGTGATCGATTGCGGATTGGTCGTGAATCCGCTGACCGTCAGCGCACAGGTGGAAAGCGCCGTGGTGTATGGCCTCTCTGCGGCGCTGCACGGCAAGATCACGATGAAAGACGGCGTGGTCGAACAAAGCAATTTCCACGATTACCCGGTATTGCGTTTGTCCGAAATGCCGAAGATGGACGTGCATACGTTGCCCGGCGGCACCTCACCCACCGGCGTCGGCGAACCGGGATTGCCGCCGATCGCGCCGGCGGTGTCGAACGCGGTATTTGCGCTGACGGGGAAGCGGTTGCGGGAGATGCCGTTTAAGATTTGAATGCCGCGGCACAACTGAAACACCAGCACCGGTGCGGCTCACCGGCCATTTGTGTCCGGCGAGGCTCGCCGAATGGCGATCTACGCTCGCACGTCTTAGTGGCCGGACAAGTCGCATAATCGCGATAGAGGTGGTGCCATGAAGACTTCGATTCGCGCAACGCGTGCAGAGAACTGTAACGCTGGAATTCGGCGGAGGGCACTTTGGGTCGCGATCCTCGCGTTCACCCTGGCCGGCGCGCTCGCCGAGGCCCTTACGCTGACCGGCGTGCAGTCCCGAAAGATTCACGGCGCCGCCGATACCTTCAATCGCGAAATCGATACCGCGCAGAGCATCAGTGGCGCGGTGACGGTGGAATCGCGCGCCATCGGCACCGGGCACAAAATCGTCTTCCAGTTCGATGGGCCGGTCACCACCTACGGCACACCGCTCGCCTTCGACGAGACCGGCGCGCCGGTCGGCACCTTGATGGCATTGACGGCCGGTAACGATGTCGTCGTCACCCTCACCGATGTGCCTGACAACAAACGCATCAGGCTAGTGCTGCCGAATGTGAACGGCGCGGGCGACGCGTTCGTCTCAATGGGGTTCCTGGTCGGCGACGTGAACAACTCTCGGTCCGTGTCAATGGCCGATGTGCAGCAATTGAAAGCGCGTTCTGGACAAGGCGTCGATGTGACCAACTTCCGGTTCGATCTCAACGCAAGTGGCGTGATCAGTGCCGCCGACATCGTCACCGCGAAGAGCAGTTCGCCGCGTACTCTCCTCGAGGCCACCTTGGACATCACGCCGCCGGTGGTATCCACTTTTGCGGTGACGCGTTCGACGACGCGCCGCAACCGCGTCACCGTGGATTGGACGATGCCCGGCGACGACGGCACGTCCGGCAACGTGACCAGCTACGCGCTCGTACAGCGCGTCTGCAACGTTGGCGACGCGTGTACCATCGCCAACAATACTGAGTTCGCGGCCGCGGCACCCGTGCCCAATCCTCCTGCGATCACGCCAGGCGGGTCGCCAATGAACCTCGACATCGACGTTATGCTGCAGAAGACAATCACCTTTGCACTGCAGGCGACCGACGACGCGGGCAACCAGTCGGCCATCGTGTCCGCCTCGGTGACGACGAGCTTCACCGATGACACGCTTGCGGGCCCCGTCGGCGAAACCGAGTATGGAGCATCGGTGCGCGCGGGCAATATCGACGGCGACTCGCTCAGTGACATCATTGTCGGTCGCACGCAGGCGTCTACCTCTGGCGGGCTGCGCATCCTCTACGGCAACGGCCGCATCCCCACCGACGTGCTCGCGACGCAGTTGGGCCTCGCCGGTACCGCACGTATGGGATTCAGCGTCGACAACGCCGGCGATCTCGACGGCGACGGTTACGACGACGTAATTGCAGGCGCGCCCGGCATTGCCAATTCCGCCTGTACCGCGGGCACCGGCCCGCAGACCGGCACCGCTTACATCTTCTTCGGTGGCCCGAACGGTCTGCGGGGCGGAGCGACACCCACGGCGTGCAGTGCGGGCGGTACCGCCGACTGCTATGTCGCGCTGACACCGCCGGCCACGCTCAGCGTCGACCAAGTCTGCTCGTATGGCATGTCGGTAGCGGGCATTGCCAACGTGGGCGGTCCCAGCCAGACGCAGTCGATGGTCGCGGTTGGCGCGGGTGATCGCACCAGCACGTCGACGCGTATCGGCAAAACATTCCTCTATTCATTGACTGGAACCCGCCCCGACGTAACCCTGAATCTCGTTTCGACGCTGATCGGCGGTGCCGCCGACTACCACTTTGGCGCCGCCGTTTGTGGTGTCGGCGACGTCAACGGTGACGGTATTCCTGACCTCGTGGTGGGCGCGCATCGGCGCGGCCAGATACCAGGCGTTGCGGGCCGCGCCTACCTTTTCCTCGGCGGAAGCCGCTTCGCTGGCAGCGGCAGCTCGGTCAACGTCATCAATGATGGCTCGGCCAGCAACGACGGCGTGGTATTAGTCCAGGCAGTCGGCGCGAACAGCGGCGACTCGTTCGGGAACTCTTGCGGCGCCGCAGGCGATCTCAACGGCGACGGCCTCAACGATTTCGTCATTACCGCGTCGTCCGGTTCGCAGCGGGGGGTTACAGTCGTGAAGGGCCGCGCGAACCTCGACGCAGCGCCGCCGTCGGTCATAGATCTCGTTACCATCGCCGGTGCATTCACGGCGCCCGGCGAGATCGCGGCCGGCCGTGACCTCGACGGCGATGGGCGCCCCGACCTCGTGCTCGGCGACCAGACGGCGGTCTACGTCTACGGCGGTGACGCGACTGTGACGGTGAAACCTATGCCCATTGCATCGTTCACGGGTCTACCGGGCGTTGCGACGGGTTATCCGGTTACCCTTATCAGCAATTGGAAGAACGCGACAATGACCGAGTCTGCGTTGCCGGATATCGGCATTGGCCGTGCCACCGGTCCCACCGGCTTGGGTGTTCTAATAAAGTATTGAGTTTTTTTCTTGCCGGCAGCATCCACTAGTGTCCCAACGATAGAGCAAATCAATACAAGTTGGTCAACGTGCATGGCCTTCCCCAGCGAGTAAGCACGCCAATGGATGGGCCATTCCGCAAACGAATTTGACATCGACAACAACCAATAAACGACCTTTCACAA
>JANPBQ010000147.1:0-3365 GCA_031430555.1 Betaproteobacteria bacterium | reverse complement strand
GATAACTTCAGCGCCGCCAAACTCCAACGCATCGCCCACAAACACAACCACACGCCACGAAAGGCGCTCGGCTATTGGACTCCTTTTGAGGTAGCATTTGACTGCCCACCGCCTGTCGGCATTTGATGTTTAGACCGCGATTTATGCCGGAACGCGTCGCCAGTGCTGGGGTTCTCCGTTCTTGTGCCGTGAATCGGCTAACGATCCAAATCCCCGCCCAAGCCCGCATCTTTCGTGAGGCGGCTTTTCTGCTTCCACAGCACCCACGCCGCCCCCGCCAGCGATGTGAGCATCACCAGCGCGCCCAATTTGTGCGCGAGGCCGCCAATGGCGTGCGCGCGCTTGAGTAGCCCGGTTTCGGTTAACAGGTAAATCCAGTCGTGCCCACCTTCTTCGCCGGTGCGGCCACCCAACAGCACGAGCCGCGGATTCAGTGCGTCATAGGCGTACGGCGCGATGTCGAGCAGGCTCACGCCGACCAACCACAGCCCGATGGCGGCACCGAACGGATCGCGGCCCTTGATCAGCAGGGCGCCGCATAAAATGGCCGGCATCAGCAACTGGCCCAGCGTGCCGCCGGCGACCATCATGAATTCGCCGAACAAGCGAAAAATCACATGTCCGGCTTCATGGAACACCAGCAACGGGCCGTGAATGAACGAGCTACCCAGTTCACCGTAGCGGTAATCCATGGCGATCAGGCGGACTCCCCAAATGATGAAACCCGCCAGCAGCGCCACGCGCGTCCAAAACGTGATCGGCTCGACCCGTGGCGGAATGTAGCGCAGCGCATCGACGCAGTGCGCGATCCACACTTTCCATCGCGGCGAATTGTCATCGCTTTCGTCGCGAGACGCATCGCAATTGGGCGTTGGGCGCACGAGCGGCTGCGCAAATTTGGCGAGAACCAATCCGCACGCCGGACACGCGGCTGGCAACGATTGATTGCTCGGCAGCGGCGCATGCCGGCATTTTGGACAGCGGGAGTATTGCGCGGGGTGAGACATAAGTCGTCGACTCGCAAGTCAGCTTTTCGATCGGTTCAGAATAGCGGATTTGCCGCAACTGTGGATCTGGCAATTCAACACAGAATAGCGGTTCCCACTGCGCCGGGCGCGGAATTTGTAAAATCGCGTGTCATCAATTGCGTGCGCGCGCGTTTCGGATGATAGTAGCGAGTTGGTAAATGGGCAGACCGTCGCCATGGTGAAGGCTCCGCTCAAAGAAGAAGAACTCCGCCGCATTGTTCGTGGCAAATCCTGCCGCATCGATGCCTCGCAGAATCCCGTGATATCACCATGATGTTGTCCACTCATAAAATTCCCAACCCGGTTATTGACCTGTTCCGCGCCGCCGTCGCCATCATCGCGGCAGGCATGCTTTTCGTCGCGGGTTTCGCACAGGCCGCCCTCAATTCGCGCGACCAATTCACCCAGGCACTCGAACGCCGCGTGGCCGATGATCCGCGCGCGGCGATCCGCGAAAGCGAAGACTGGCTGCGGCAAAGTGCAGCCAACGGCGATAAGGAACTCAAATTGCGCGCGCTGCGCTTGAAAGCCATGGCAGTCGCGCAAATGGAGGATTCGGCCACGTTGACGACGGTCGCCGAACAAGGCTTGCTGCTCGCCCGGGAATTGCGCGACGCGGAAGGCGAGAGTGAATTTCTGGCCGCGCGCGCCGTGGTGTTGTCGGAACATGGAAAATATCTCGAGGCACAGCCGGTTTTCGACGAAGCGATCGGCATCGCCGAGCGGGTGGGATTCAAGCGCGTCGCGACCGGCGCGATGGTTTCCAAGGCGTTCGTCTACGGCCTTCTCGGTCGCGACGCCGATGCGCTCGAGTTGCTTTTCAAGGCGCATCAGCGTTATGTCGAATTGGGTGACAACCGCGCCGCGCGCAGTACACTTTCCGCCATCGGCAACGCCTACACACATGAAAACGCCACGCGCGAAGACCTGCTGCGCGCGCTCGATTATCACCAGAAGTCGGTGGCACCGGACGCTGAACAGAGCAGCCGCCACGAACTCGCCACCGTGTACTTCAACACGGCGTTGGTGCACGAGCGCCTGAATGATCTGCCGATGGCGGAATCCTTTGCAATGAAAAGCATGGCGCAATACCGCAAGCTCAATGATCCGATCGGTGTCGCCTTTTGCGATTTTCGACTCGGCACGATTGCCGTCAAGAATGGCGCATGGAGTAAGGCGCTGGCGCATCAGGACAGCGCGCTGCCGGCCCTGACAAATTCCGGCGACGCCACCATGGTCTTCAATATTCAACGCGTCCGCGCCAACGCGCTCGCGCACCTCGACCGCCGGCGCGAGAGTCTCGACGCGTTATCGCGCGCCGAGGCCATGCGCGGCAAAATAGTTTCCCCATCGATCGATGTTATGTACTTGGGCTCGGCGGCGGAAGTGTACGCGCGCCTTGGTGACTTCAGCCGCGCATACGAATCGCAAGTGGCATTGCGCGCGGCCGAGAAAAAGAGTTCGGCCGACGCGCACGAAAAAGTTGCCGTCGAAACCAGCACGCGCTTCGAGGTGCGGCAGAAAGAGGCGGAAAATGCGCTGCTGCGGGCCGGCGAACGCGAATCCGAGGCGCGCCGTTTGGTGCTGGTACTGGCGATCGCATTGATGTCGATCGTCTTGGGCGGTTTAGGTTGGTATCTGTACCGCCAAGGCAAACAAAACCGGCGCTTCGCCAATCTCGCGCTGCGCGATGATCTCACTGGCCTGCCCAATCGCCGCAGCATCGTGCGCTTCGCCGACGATCAACTGCATCCGGGCCGCAAGCTGCATGTCCGAGTATGTTTCGGCCTGATCGATATCGATCACTTCAAGTCCATCAACGACCTGTGCGGCCATGCTGTCGGCGATGCGGTTTTGACGGCTTTCGCCGCCGTGTGTTCGCATCAGTTGCGCAGCAATGACCGCCTCGGCCGCTATGGCGGCGAAGAGTTTTTGATCGTCTTGCCGGGTTCTGATCTGGCGCAGGCTCCGCTGGTGTTTGAACGCCTGCGCGATGCCGTCAAGATGCTCAATGTCGCGGGTTTGCCGCCCGGGCACACATTGACATTCAGCATGGGATTCGTCGAAGCGAACGACGCCACCGCGGATCTCGATCAACTCATCAAGCGCGCGGACGATGCCTTGTACCGCGCCAAACAGGGAGGACGCGACCGCTATGAAATCGGCTGATATGAGTTGTCAAATGGATCCGGTCGTGCATTGCAAACGTCTGGTTTGCCTGTCGTTGATCGCCTCTGCGTTGACGGCGGCTTTAGCAATGGTGGCGCCGGGCGAGGCATCGGCCGGCGGCACCCAGCCCTAGCGGTGCGATTGAGAATTGGAGGCCGCGGGGGGCCC
>JANPBQ010000146.1:0-13207 GCA_031430555.1 Betaproteobacteria bacterium | reverse complement strand
GCCGGCACCGCGCAAAAGATTACGCTCAATACATTTTCCAGCGCAGTGATGGTTCGATTGAACAAGGTGTACGGCAACTTGATGGTGGACTTGAAACCGACCAACGCGAAGCTGGTGCGGCGCGCGATCCGCCTCACCGTGCTCGCCACCGGTGCCGATGATGCGACGGCGCAATCGATGCTTGAATCCTGCCGGTTTCAAATCAAGGTGGCGATTGTCGCGATCATGAAAAAAATGTCGGTCGCCGATGCCGAGAAAAAACTCGCGGATGCAAACGGCAGCGTACGGCGCGCCCTCTCGGGGAATGACGCATGAGCCCAGTTGCGCAATCCACGCAAGCGGTCGCCCCATCCGGGCAGATGCCCTTGGCGAGAAATCCGTGGCTGTGGATCCCAACGCTTTATTTCGGCCAAGGCATTCCTTATGTCGTGGTGATGACGCTGTCGGTCATCATGTACAAGAATCTCGGCGTCTCGAATACCGACATCGCGCTCTACACGAGTTGGTTGTACTTGCCATGGGTGATCAAACCACTCTGGTCGCCAATCGTCGATATGTTTCGCACCAAACGTCTGTGGATCTGGTCGCTGCAATTGGTGATCGGTGCATCACTTGCGCTCGTCGCATTGACGATCCCCGCGCCGCATTATTTCCAGATCACGCTGGCGGTGTTCTGGTTGATGGCGTTCAGTTCCGCGACCCATGACATCGCGGCCGATGGCTTCTATATGCTCGCACTGCCGACACACAGTCAGGCGGCGTTTGTCGGCGTGCGCAGCACGTTTTATCGCATTGCAATGATCGCGGGGCAAGGCGGATTGGTGTATCTCGCCGGTCAACTCACCGAGCGCACGGGCGACGCGAAGCTCGCATGGTCGATCGTGTTCTTCGTGCTGGCCGGGATGTTCCTGACGTTATTTATTTATCACAAGTTCGTGCTGCCCACCCCCCCGTCCGATACCGCGACCGCTAAAGGTACGAACGCGATCGACGGTTTCATCGAAACATTCAAGTCTTTCTTTCAACGCAAAGATATTTTGCTGGTGCTCGCCTATCTCTTGCTGTTTCGGCTGGGTGAGGCGCAGGCGTTGAAATTGGTGACACCGTTTTTGCTCGATCCGGCGACCAAAGGCGGCTTGGGGCTGACGACCTCGGAAGTGGGTCTCGCCTACGGCACGGTGGGTGTGGCGGCGTTGACGCTCGGCGGGTTATTGGGTGGCTACACTATTTCGCGCGGCGGACTCAAGTTATGGCTTTGGCCGATGTTGCTCGCGGTGCACGTGCCCAATCTCGCATTCATCTATCTCGCCTATGCCCAGCCATCGAGCATCATGGTGATTTCAACGGCGATTGCGATCGAACAATTCGGCTACGGTTTCGGCTTCGCCTCTTATTTGCTGTTCATGATCATGGTCGCCGACGGCCCGCACAAGACGGCGCATTACGCCATCTGCACCGGCTTCATGGCGCTCGGCATGATGCTGCCGGGTATGGCGAGTGGATGGATTCAAACACAACTGGGTTACCCGCATTTTTTTGTTTGGGTGCTGATCTGTTGCGTGCCGTCATTGGTTGCAACCGCGTTTGTGAAAATTGATCCGGCATTTGGGAAGCGGCAAGATGTCTAGCGTTGGCGAGGGTTTCGGGGCATATTTGTCAGGAAAGGCACGCCAGTGCTAGGGGTTGGCCACAACCTTCATAACGTTGCAACGTACAGCCCAAGTACATGCATGGCCTTCCCCCGCGCAGGCGGGGGCCCAATTTTCTCGAGCGCGTCTGTCGAAGAATGGCCCCCCGCCTGCGCGGGGGAAGGGATTACCTACCGCGCGGAATTGATGGGCCCGTGATGCCACCTCAATCCACCCGCCTCATTTCCCTCGACGCCTTCCGTGGCTTCACCATCGCCGGCATGGTGCTGGTAAACAATCCCGGCGATTGGGGCAATCTCTACCCGCAGCTCGCCCACGCCGAGTGGAACGGTTGGACATTTACCGATTGGATCTTTCCGTTCTTTCTTTTTATCTGCGGCGTATCGATGACGTTTTCACTCGGCCGGCGTGCCGAGGCGGGCGAAGACAAGCCGCAATTGCTGATGCAATTGTTCAAGCGCGCTGCGATCATTTTTTTGATCGGCTTTTTGCTGAACCTGATTCCCTCATTCAACTTCTCGACGGTACGCATTCCCGGCGTACTGCAACGCATCGCGCTATGCACAATGTTGGCGGCACCGATCGTGGTGTACTTCAATTGGAAGCAGCAATGCGCGTGGATTGCGGCGCTGCTGACGGCGTACACCTTGCTGATGTTATTCGTGCCGGTGCCCGATGTACAGGGACGAATCGGCGCAGGAATTCTCGAACCCGGCCGCGATCTCGGTGCCTATATTGACCGACTGTTTCTCGATGGCCACCTCTGGGTAAAATCCAGGACGTGGGATCCGGAAGGATTGCTCAGCACCCTGCCCGCTTTGTGTACGCAATTGCTCGGCGTGTTGCTCGGACGCTGGCTGCTGTCCGCCTCCAGCAGAGCGGAGAAAACCGTCTGGATGATGATCGCCGGATTGGCGTGTCTTTGGATCGGCGCGATTATAGATGTCACCTTCATGCCGATCAACAAGAGTCTCTGGAGCACCTCATACACGGTCTTCATGGCGGGATGGGCGCTGCTGATATTCGCGGTGTTCTATTGGCTGATCGACGGCAATCCCTCCGAAGCGATACGCGAAAAGTCGCGGCGCGGTTTGTTGCCCTTAACCATTTACGGCATGAACGCACTGTTCATTTTTGCCTTATCCGGATTGATCGCCAAGATGCTCGGCTTCATCAAGTTTTCTCAAGGTGACGCGAACGTGGCACTCAAAACCATCCTGTACGCGCCGATCAAAGCGTTGCCGATGGCACCTGTCAATCAATCGCTGTGCTTCGCGATACTGTTTAATGCCGTGATGTTTACGATCGCATGGTTCATGTGGAAGAAGAAATGGTTCGTGAAAGTATGAAACAGGCAACCTCAAGCACTGGTGCGCATTTCCGGGCAAAAGGCCTTCAAACACCCGGCCCACTGGCGTTCTACGCATTGTTGTGCTGGGTGATACTGGTGGCAGGCTGCACGTTACCTGCACGCAAGGATGCCGCCAGTTCGAGCGACGTGCCGCCACCTGCGCCCCGCGAATTCCGCGCCGCCTGGGTCGCGAGTGTGGCGAACATCGATTGGCCCAGCCGCAGCAACTTGAGCGTGGCCGAACAAAAAGCCGAGATGGCCTCCATCATCGATCGCGCGGCGGATCTCAATCTCAACGCGATAATTTTGCAAGTGCGCACCAGTGCGGATGCGCTCTACGATTCGAAACTGGAACCGTGGTCGGAATATTTGACGGGCGAACAAGGCAGGGCACCGCAGCCGTACTACGATCCGCTCACAGAGTGGATCGAATTGGCTCACGCGCGCGGCATTGAATTGCATGCCTGGTTTAATCCCTATCGCGCGCGCCACACCGCCGCCAAGTCGCCGCCATCGCGAACGCATATCGCCAACACGCATCCCACCGCAGTGAAATCCTACGGCGGATTTTTGTGGATGGATCCGGGCGAGGCCGTCGCCGCGCAACGCACGCTGGACGTGATTCTCGATGTGGTGCGCCGCTACGATATCGATGGCGTACACATCGACGATTATTTCTATCCCTATCCAGTGGCCGCTCCCGCGCCAGCCACGCCTTCCTCACCCGCCCCGCCGCCGGTGGAAATCGATTTCCCCGATGAGCCGGCGTGGAGCGCTTACTTGCTCGCCGGCGGCAAACTCGCGCGCGCCGATTGGCGGCGGCAGAACGTGAATCAGTTGATCGAGAAAATCTATGCCGGCATCAAGAACGAAAAACGTTGGGTCAAATTCGGCGTAAGCCCATTCGGCATCGGCAAGCCCGAGTTGCGCCCGCCGGGCATCGCGGGTTTCAGCCAGTACGACAAGCTCTATGCCGATGTCGAGCTCTGGTTGCAAAAAGGTTGGCTGGACTATCTCGTGCCGCAGCTTTACTGGCGCATCGATTCTCCTCAACAGGCCTATGGCGTACTGCTCGATTACTGGTTGGCGCAAAACACCGTGAAGCGACATGTGTGGCCGGGGCTTTTCACCAGCCGCATTTCCGCCGACGCAAGTTCGATTCCGGGCACTCCCATCGACAACGCGCGCTCCTGGGATCCTGCGGAAATATTGAATCAGATTTCATTGACGCGCAATCGCGCGGCCAGCGAACCGCTTGCGCAAGGACACGTGCATTTCAGCATGGCGGCCCTTTCGCAAAATCGAAAGTCGATCAGCGATCACTTGAAGCGCGAGACCTATCGGGGGGCAGCAATCTCGCCCGCCATGCCGTGGCTCGGTAGCCCGCCAGCCGCACCGCTGCTCATTCCGATTCCGGGCAATGCCACGCGCAAGAGTGTGGTTTCAGTTTCGGCAGGTTCCGGCGGGTTGCCCGTGAAATACGCCACCTGGACACGCGATGGCGATGCGGCTGCGTGGCAATTTCGAATCGTACCGGTCACCCATGCCGATGTTGTCAGAGGCGCCTTGAATTTTCCGATCGATCTTGACGCAGCTGAGCGCCGATATGTGATCAGCGCGATCGACCGGGTCGGCAACGAAAGCCCGCGCGTGACACTCGCCACTGGAGCGGCGGGCGTGAGGATATTGCCGTGAGCACGTTGAACCGTGCGGCGGGCCTCGGCATCGATGCCGGCGGCACCGGAACCCGCTGGGCCGTGGTCGATGCTGATGATCGACTCATCGGCGAAGGACGCGTTGGCGCAATGACCGCGATGCAAATGTCCACCGCCAAGGGACGTGAACATTTTCGCGACGCACTGATGGAAATTTCCAACGCGTTGCCCACCGGCATGCGGCCAACACGCGTGTGCGCCGGGATGACCGGATTTTCCGAAGGCGGTGCCGACATTGGCGCAATGATCGCGGGCGTTTTCGCCATCGACATTTCGGCGATTTCGCTTAAAAGCGATATCGAAATTGCTTGCCTCGATTTGTTCGCGCCGGGTGAAGGCTATGTCATTTACGCCGGCACCGGCAGCATTGCCGCATTCATCGATGACGCGGGAAACATGCATCGTGCGGGTGGCCATGGCGTGATACTCGACGACGCTGGCGGCGGTTTCTGGATTGCCGTCGAAGCGCTGCGGCATATTTGGCGCAATGAGGATGCACGCCCGGGCGCATGGCGCGATTCACCGATGGCGGTGGCGATGTTCGATCATCTGGGTGGCGGCGATTGGGCAACAACGCGCGAGTTTGTTTATCATCGCGGGCGCGGCGACATCGGCAAGCTTGCATTGGTGGTCGCCGCATCGGCAAAGTGGGATTCCGTGGCGAATGAGATTTTGAAACGCGCCGGCTGTGAATTGGCGCGGCTTGGGCAGGCAATGATTTCGCGCTTCGGCGAGCGTCCGATCGCGTTGGCGGGCCGGGCGTTTCAATTGCATCCCGTCATCGAACAAAGTGTGCGCGCATCGCTGACTGCCAATTCACCGGTGGAAATGAGGATGAACGAGGCGCACGTCGCCGCCGCGCGTATTGCAGTGCATATGACTCAAAGGAAGAATTCATGAAGCGAATTTGCGCAATTTTTATTTCCGCCGCGATGTGCGGATGCGCAACCGGCCCCGCCATTGATCGCAGCTTCACAGCGGTCGGCCAGGATAGCCGCGCGCAATTTCTCATCATCCATTACACCGTGCTCGATTTTCCGATATCGTTAAAGGTCCTCACGCAACAGCAAGTCAGCAGCCATTATCTGGTGCGCGACCATCCGCCGGAAATCTACCAACTGGTCGATGAAACTCGGCGCGCCTACCATGCGGGACTTTCATCCTGGAAAGGTCAAGGACATTTGAATGCAGCATCAATCGGCATTGAAATCGTCAATCCGGGATTCACGGAGAGCCCTTCGGGGCGCGTCTGGTACGACTATCCCCCGGCGCAAATCGATGCCGTGATCGCGCTGGTGAAAAAAATTGTTGCCGAGCACAACATCAAACCCGAACGCGTGCTGGGCCACAGCGATATCGCGCCGCAACGAAAGCAGGATCCCGGCCCGCGCTTTCCCTGGAAACGCCTCGCCGACGAAGGATTGGTGGTTTGGCCAGACGCCGCGCGCGTAATGGAGCGCAGAGCCGCCTACGAAATGGAGCTGCCGAATATTGAGTGGTTTCAGGAGAAGCTCGCGTCTTTTGGCTACGAAACACCGCGCTCCGGTGCGTTGGATGAAACGACCGTGAATGTGATCGGTGCGTTCCAGATGAAGTATCGTCCGGCCAATATTGACGGCATGCCGGACGCGGAAACGGCAGCGATCCTGGATGTGTTGACAACGCCTGCTCCGCGTGCGCCAGTTGAAAAGCTCACCATCCAAAGCGACCCTGAACACCACCACTAATTTTCCATGGAATCTCATGAATCTGAATATCGCCGTTGCAATCGGCCTGCTGCCTCTATTTATGACGCTTAATACCGACGCCGCCGCGCCGGGCGTGCCACCCTCCTCAGCGCAAATAGGTTCAAAAGCGCTCGACGCCGAACTCTCTGCCGTCGCGCGCGATCCCGCGCATCCGCTCGCAAGCCTCTCCGTGCTGGCGATGCGCGATGGAAAAGTGGTTTATCACCAACAATTCGGCCACCGCTTCATCGACAACGACGATCCCGCAAAGAGCATTCCGGCCAACGCCGAAACGATGTATCGCATCGCCTCGATTTCGAAATTGATCACCACACTCGGCGCGATGAAGCTGGTGGACGAAGGCAAGCTTTCGCTCGACGCCGACATCAGCAATTACCTTGGCTTTCAATTGCGCAACCCCAACTTCCCGACGGATCCGATCACGTTGCGGATGGTGCTCAACCATACTTCTTCCCTGCTCGATGATGCCGGCTATTACGGGGACACGAATCGCGGCGCGCACTTCAAGGAAATGCTCACACCTGGCGGCAAGAATTATGGTACCGGCGCGATGTGGACGAAAGGTGCGAAACCCGGCACCTATTTTCAATATGCAAATTTGCCGTGGGGCGTGGTCGGCACGGCGATGGAGCGCGTTACCGGCGAGCGATTCGATCGGCTGATGAGGCGCCTGATTCTGGATCCGCTGGGGGTCAAGGGCGGCTATCATCCCGCCGATTTTTCAATCGAAGATCTCAACAATACCGCGACGCTTTACCGGAAAGCAGTCGAAGTCAATGAAAAGCGCACCTGGAATCCCGCCGGGCCGTGGGTCGCGCAAACGGACAATTACCGTCTCGAAAAACCACTGCCGCGCGCCGAAGCCGACTACATCGTCGGCACCAACGGCACCTTGTTCGGTCCGTGGGGAAATTGCCGTTTGACGGCGACCGGGCTCGGCAGCGTGATGTTGATGCTGATGAACGACGGCATGCATGACGGCAAACAAATCCTTTCCCGCCAAAGTGTGAACGCAATGCTATCGGTGCAGTGGCAGCACGACCGCAAAAGCCGTAACGGCAACAGCAACGGCGAAGCTGCCTACGGCGATCATCTTCAAGCGATGAACGCATGGGGGCTCGGCGCGCAGATTTTTCTCGACCTCAGTGGCCCCGGACGCGGCGACCGGGTCGTGGAAGGCGGCGGAATGAAGGCCATGGGCCATCTCGGCGACGCCTGGGGATTGACCTCGGCGATGCTCTTCGACCGGGAAAAAAGGAACGGCTTGATTTTCATGACCGGTGGTCCAGGTTTCGATCCTGAAACCTACCCGGGAAAATACTCATCGTTTTTTCGGCATGAAGAGCGGATTATGTCGGCGCTTTATCGGGGGGCGATTGTCGGGACATCAAAATAGCGTGCCTTATATCGAGGAACTTTTTGTCACGGCGTCGCCATTGAGAGCATGTGCCACATCCTCATGGTTTAACATGCGCAATCAACTAATCGAACACGGGCTCCGCCGTTCATGAAATCTAGTGGAATTGTACCGCCTCAAGTTTTCCGCAACGCAGAGGATTCTCATTGGGTGGGGGTCGTTCCAGTTCATGGCAACGAGATTAACGAGATTGCCGCATTCCTGATCGCGATTGAAAATAGCGCAGCGCATCCGAAACGTCATGTTTGCTTTGTCATGGATGCGGCGATTGCCGCAGACACGCATTCGGCACTTAATCGTCTGCGAACCGATGTGCGTTGCTCGATCGTCATGGTGGAGCATGGTGTCAATGAGATCGCTGCCATTGACGTAGTCGCGAGCCGCCATCCTGCTTGCGATCTTGTGCTTCTGGCGCTCGATGCGTCACTTCCTTATGCCTGGGACGCCCGATTGAAGAAGGCAGTCTACGCGGAAAAAAATATTGCCGCCGCGACAGCACTGTGCGATATCGCGCCTATGTTCACACTGGTCGAAGGTGCGTTGCCGGAAGATGGTCGTGTGGATTCGGCATTGATCGACCGCACCGCCTACGCCATGGGCAACCGCAGTTACTACGAAGTTCCCAAGGTGCATGGCGTCTGCACCTATTTTCGACGCGATGCGCTCGATGCATTGTCAATGGCGTCAGGTCGCAAACTGAGCGAGGATGCGTCGAGTGTCGATGTGCTGGCAAGATTGCTGCGTGCGGCGGGTCGAAGCTGCGTGTTGTGCGACTACGTTTATGTCGGTACCGAACGCCGTTTGCTTGACCCGCCTGCGACCGATGACATTGAGGAGCTGGCATTCCGCCAACACCACCCCTTGGGAAGGCTTCGTCGATCGGTTGCGGCGGCGATAAAGGAAGGTATTTCCAGCGTATCCGTGCCCGGCCTTGATTCGCGTCCCGTGCAACTCCATATCATGCACTTTTGGGGCGGCGGGCTAGACAAATGGGTACGCGACTTCGGACGGCTGGACACTTCGCGTGTCAATCTGGTGTTCAGTTCATTTCGTATCGGCGACACTGGTGGCCAGCGGCTGGTATTGTACTCCGACCCGGTCGATCCGAATCCGATACGCGTTTGGGACATCGCACAACCGATACGCTCGACCCTTCCCAATAACATTGAATATCGACAAATTCTTGAGCAGATCATTCGCGAATTCAGCGTTGACGCGATCATTGTATCGTCGTTGATCGGGCATACCCTTGATGCGGTCGACCTGGATTTGAAGACCCTCGTCGTGTGCCATGATTTCTACCCGATCTGTCAGGCCATCAACCCGCAATTCGGAAAAACGTGCGAGCGTTGTACGAAAGAAGATCTGCGAATTTGCGCTCAATCGAATCCACTCAATAGCATTTTTGTCGATCAAACCAGCGACGATTGGCACACAATGCGCAGCCTCTACGTGGATCGATTGCTTGCGCGAAAGATTGAATTGGTCGTGCCCTCGCCTTCGGTGGAAGCCACACTCAAACGCCTCGCACCGAAGATGCGCGAATTGACATTTCACCTCGTCCCGCACGGTATCGATATGCAGACTGATCGGCTGCCTATGGTCTCGCGCACCGCCGCTGAACCGCTACGGCTGGTGGTGTTGGGCAGGCTATCCGTACATAAAGGTACGGAGCTATTGCGAGCCGCAGCGGAAGCGCTGCGCCCGATTGCCCAGATCACATTGGTGGGTGGCGGCGGAAATGGAGCGAAGCTTGCCGAGGCCTGCGGATGGCATTGCATTGAGAAATTTGAACCCAATGAATTGCCTGATATTTTGCGAAAGCTGGCACCCCATGCCGGCATTTTGGCTTCCGTGGTTCCCGAAACGTTCAGCTATACCTTGAGCGAATTGAATTTTCTGGGTTTGCCTTCGCTTTCCACCGCGCTGGGAAGCTTCAATGACCGAATTGTCGATGGACATAATGGCTTTCTGTTTCCACCGACGGCCGAAGGATTGGTTGTCTTGGTGACTCGTCTGCACGGGGATCCGCAGCTGCTCACCGGCGTTGCAGAAACGTTGTCGAAGATCACAAAACATCGTACGGTTGCCGAAATGGTTGCCGACTATCACGCGATCTTGCCGCTATTGCCGCAAGCCGTCGCACGCTTTCCAGTCGGCATCGGAATGGATACGGGACTTACGGATCCGTATCGCCATCTAACCGGCGCCTACGCGCAATTGACGGGTGCCTACGAACACACTAAGAACGTCTATTCAAAGTCGTTGATCGATCGCGATGAATTGCAGGAAGTTGCAACGCTCGGCATTCAGTGGGCCTACGACTTTGACGCAATGAATATAAGGCGCAAATGGTGGCGGGCCCTTTCCACTCTGCAGTTGACCGAAGAATATCGGGAAAAACTCGGTATTCTGAAGCGCGGCGCGCCGCGCGATCCTTCTGGCGAGACCGACACTCCCGGTACAAAGACGGGAGAAACATGAGACTTTCCTTATAATGCTGCCTGTTTCGCCATAATTCTCGGAGCGCGCTTGCTGTGATTGATCCAAACCAGTTCGTCTGGGCCGAAAAACTGTCGCCAACCCTTCTCAAGTCGCCCTGGTGGATCGGACATATTCCGTTTGCTTTCGAGTTGATCGGGCGCCTGCGGCCTGCGGTGCTTGTGGAATTGGGAACCTATAATGGGTCCTCTTTCGCCGCCTTTTGCCAAGCCGTCGCCGCCTGCGGTTCGGATACGAAGTGCCATGGTGTCGACCTTTGGGAAGGGGACATTCACATGGGCAAGTTCGATGAGGCGTTGTTTCAGGAAATTTCTGGTTACGTTGCCACAAATTATTCTGGCATTGCGCAATTGATCCGTAAGGATTTTAATGTCGCGGCGAACGATTTCACGGATCAATCGATTGACCTATTGCATCTCGACGGCACCCACACTTTTGAAGCGGTCAGCAACGATTTTCACACCTGGCTGCCAAAGTTGTCCGATCGTTCGGTGGTGTTGTTTCACGACATCAACGTGAATGTTGAAAATACCGGCCCGGCGTCGTTGCGCTTTGGTGTGCGCCAATTCTTCGATCGCGTGAAGGCTCAGTATCCACACTTCGAGTTCCTGCATTGCTGGGGTCTCGGTGTGCTAATTGTGGGCAAACGCGCACCACCTGCCGTGATGGAACTGGTCACATTGTCGGCCTCGCCGGAGTTCGCGGCGTATTTTGCTGCCAAAGGTGCGATGGTTTCAAAGAAATTTGATGACATGAATGTGGAATTGCCGAAACATGGCGCGTATGGCGATCCACTGCCCGAAGTACCGCCGCAGCCCCCAGAAACTTCTCTTCCCCCTCCTGTTCCGCCGGTCTGGCGGCGAGCCGTAAACAAGTTCAATCGCATTGTTGCCCGCCTGCGTTGAACTCGCTTGACTGGCCATCGGCGCTGATTGACGGTGTCTCTTGCGCCCAACTACATTCGTAGAAAAACTATCTTATGAACCAGGAAAATTTGGTTAAGCTCATTGCGCTCTACTTTCCGCAACTTCATCCGATTCCCGAAAATGATGCATGGTGGGGCAAGGGGTTCACTGACTGGGTAAACGTAAAGAAGGCAATGCCGCTTTTCAAAGGGCACTTTCAGCCGCGCGTGCCGCTCGATGATCGCTACTACGATCAATCCCAATTGGATACGCTCAAATGGCAGATCAACCTCGCCAGGCAGTACGGCGTGCATGGATTCTGTCATTACCACTATTGGTTCGACGGCAAGCAGTTGCTTGAGACACCGACCAATACGATGCTCGCGTCCAAGGATCTCGACTTTCCGTTCTGCCTCGCGTGGGCGAACGAGACTTGGTCGCGCCGCTGGGATGGACAAGATCATCATATTTTGCA
Source organism: Betaproteobacteria bacterium (assembly GCA_031430555.1). Classification (GTDB taxonomy): domain Bacteria; phylum Pseudomonadota; class Gammaproteobacteria; order Burkholderiales; family Usitatibacteraceae; genus UKL13-2. The sequence goes on along the minus strand of JANPBQ010000146.1, from coordinate 1,445 downwards.
GGAACAAACGCATCGCCCTGACAAGGCGATCTGGAAGGCGCATTTTGATTACCTGTTTCGCGCATGGAGTGACAAGCGCGCCATCAAGATCGATGGCAAACCAGTATTCCTGATATATCGCGCGCACCGCATTGAGAAAATCGATGAAATGTTTGGTTTCTGGCGTGAACTCGCGACTGAACGCGGATTACCGGGATTGTTCTTTGTCGCGATGAAGCAGTACGAGTATCCGGTTCCGGAAGTGTTGAAGCATTTCGACGCGTCGATGCATTTTCAGCCCTTCGAGGCGCTCTACTCGCCAGACTACGATAGTGAGACCCCAAAGCCCGCCGTTAACGCGGGCGGCGCATTGCGCGCGTTGAGACGATTGCCGGAACCGTTGAAGAGACTGTTGCGCCCTATTCGGAATTTCCGCCTCACATCGCTGCCGATTTCGCTCTACGACTACGAGAAGGTCTGGAGACAAATACTAAAAGTCGAGCGCGATGGCGGTCTGCCAACTTTTCCAGGTGCGTTTGTCGATTGGGACAACACGGCCCGATATGGAAAACGCGCGCGATTGTTTCAAGGCGCGTCACCTGAGCGCTTTGCCTACTGGTTCAAAAAGCTGGTGCAAATTACCGCGACGCGCCCCGCGCCCGAACAATTCATTTTCCTGAACGCGTGGAACGAATGGGCCGAAGGTACGTATCTTGAGCCAGATACCCGGCACGGCTACAAGTATCTTGAGGCGGTCAAGGACGCATTAGCGGCGCAAACTCGACCGCTACCTGAACCAAACAAGCTAGAAAGCTCCGTGCCTCATGAAAATAAACGCGAGAGCGTTCTCCACCATGCCGGACGTTGAGCCGTGTTGACTAGTTGCGATTGAATTCGTGCGCGGATCGGTGCGATCGGATCGGCTGCGATGAAGCGTTGCACCAAACCCAGATATTCGGGATGTTTGGCAAAAAGCAATTGAGAATTCCGCGCCTTAAGTGCTTCTGTGTCGCTCGCAAAAGATCGACTGCCCGCATGTGCGACAAAAGTGTCGTCGCATAGCACATTGCGAAAACCCGCTTTCATCGCACGCATGCAGAAGTCATTTTCTTCGCCATACCCGCGACCGAAGGTCTCCGCGTCGAAGAGTCCAATTGCGTCCAGCAGCTCGCGACGGATATACATGCAAAAGCCAACCGCAGTCGGAATATCGGGATAAACCGGTACGGCGGCCTCTTCCATCGCCAAATTGGTTTCCTCGATGTCAATTCCGTCGAGTGGATTATCTTTGCAAAACCCCGGAAACGAGCAAATCTCCGCATTGTTCGAAAAGGGCGTTATGGTGCCAATTTTTTTGTCGGAAGCCGCACAACGCTGCAATTTTTTCAGCCAGCGCGCGGTAACAATCGTGTCGGAGTTCAGCAGAACCACATCATTGCGGCTTAGCGCCATGCCGCAATTGACGG
>JANPBQ010000145.1:0-17415 GCA_031430555.1 Betaproteobacteria bacterium | reverse complement strand
TCTTTCGTCCAGGGTAAGGTCCGAACGTTTCATGGCAGTTTCCTTTCGTCTTGAGAAACAAAAGGGTACCGCTGTTCGTTACCTTACCCCATTCGTCAGGCCCTAAAAGTTGTCGGTATTTGGTGTTTAGTTCTCGTTTGTGCCCGAAATGGCGCGCCAGTGCTTGACTTTGTAAGGTCGGCCTCAGAGCTTCTTGATCCCCGGTGGTGCCTGCTCGCCGGACAACAGCACCAGCATTGAGCGGCCTTCACCCTTCCACGAATCGACCGCGTCCTGAAATAATTCAATCACGGTTTCCAGCTGGCTTTCGTGATGCGCGGCAAAGGCGTCGGTGTGGTCGAAATAAATCATGTAAGCCTCGGACCCCACCCAGTCAAAATCGGTGATGCAATCGTAGAAGGCGTCCCAGTTGTTGCCAAAGTGCGAGGGGAATTTCATCGCCACGGCGGCGTGGTTGAGGAACTGTTCCTTCTTTTCGATTTTTTTGCCCTCGAGATGAAAAAAAGCCATGCTTTTGGCGCGCGCGAGTTTGGCAAGATCGGTGACCGACGCGTGAGACTTCAGCCAATAGACGCCGCGCGGCGCGTCGCCGGTAAACAGGTTTTTCAGTTCGGGGGAGGGCATGTTGTTCCTTTGGGTTCCTTCTGTTGCCTTCATCACTCTCGGATGAGCTTGAATGTCTGATAGTGATCGGTCGTGTAGTAGCAGATCGTCGCCGGTTTGCCGCCGCAAATGATGCGCCGTGCACCGCGATCGCGCGAACCCGGGGTTTTCACGGTGTATTCGCGGTAATAGCCGCGCGGCTCTTTCGGCAGCACGCGTTCGCGGTTGGAAAAAGTCGTCCCGTCTTTCTGATAGGGGAACGGCCCACCCTTGCGGATCAGCGCCAGCGTATCGCGGCCCTCTTTGGGCATTTCCGCGGCACTAATGGCGGGCAGCCCGCTGCTTTTTTCAAACGCGGTTGCCGGCGCGATGCCTATCCACGCGAGCGACATCAACAAAGCAATTTTCAATATTCGGGACACTCGAAACTCCTGTCGGCGTCAACGCTTGATTGCGTTTGCCGCAAAATTATTTTTCAATCTTAACGCGACCACCCATTCATTTCGCGGCGCGCGGACAATGCGGGCAGCGCTCCGCATACAGAATCATGTGATGGTCTTTGATCACGAAGCCCAATTGCTTCGCGACTTTTTCCTGGCGCTTTTCGATTTCCGGATCATTGAATTCCTCCACGTGGCCGCAGTTGACGCAGACGATGTGGTCGTGATGACTGCCTTCGTTCAATTCGAAAACCGCTTTGCCGCTCTCAAAATGGTGACGGCTTAGGAGCCCTGCCTGCTCGAATTGCGTCAGCACGCGGTAGACCGTGGCGAGGCCGATCTCGGCATTGTCGCGCAACAGCAATTTATAAACATCCTCGGCCGACAAATGCCGCTGCTTGGAATGTTGAAACAGATCCAGCACTTTCAGGCGCGGAAACGTGGCTTTCAACCCCATGTTCCGCAGTTCGTTCGATTCCGACATTACTTCTCTGCCTCCGCGATAAGTGCGCAAGTCGATGCACGTTTACGCGCAATCATATGCCCATTTGCCGCGGGTGACGGCAAGCGCCGCGAATCGCCGCGCCGCGGGAGCGCCTTACTGGGGACGCGATGCGAACGGCTATAATGGCCGGTCAATTTCACCTGTTTTCGTCAGGAAGCATTCTATGCGTCGATTTTCCACATATGTATTCGCGATGGTGTGTTTGAGCCTGCTCGCCGCCTGCGCGGGTTTTGGTGTCCACCGGATCGATATCCAGCAAGGCAATCTGGTCACGCAAGACCAGCTCGCCAAAGTGAAACCCGGCATGAGCCGCAACGACGTGAGAAATACGTTGGGCACGCCGCTGATGCAGGATGTGTTCCACGCCAATCGTTGGGACTATTATTTCAGCAACGAACAAAGCAGCAAGTACGGGCCGTTCGGTCGCGAGACGCAGAAATACCATGTGACGATCTTGTTTGAAAACGAGAAGGTGGCCAGGATCGAAGGCCAGGCCTCGCCCGTTGAAATCTTGACTGGCGGCGGCGATCGCCGCTCCCTGCCGAACACGTCGCCACCCGGCGCGCCGCCGAAGAAAGAATAATCGTGGCGATCCACCTCGCGATCGCCGGCGCGGGGGGCCGCATGGGCCGCGCCTTGTTGGCGGCGGCGGCGGAACAGACCGGCATCGCGATTGCCGGCGCACTGGAACATGCCGCGAGCCCGTTATTGGGCCGTGACGCTGGTGAGCTCGCCGCCAACGCGAAAGGCATCGAAATCACCGCCGATCTCGCGAAAGGTCTCGCCAATGCAACGGTGCTGATCGATTTTACGCGGCCCGAAGGCACGCTCGTGCACCTCGCCGCCTGCCGTGCGCGCGGCATCAACATGGTGATCGGCACGACCGGCTTCAGCGATGCGCAAAAAAATGAAATTGAAGCGGCATCTAAAAACATCGCCATCGTGTTTGCCGCCAACATGAGCCTCGGCATGAATGTATTGGTCAAGCTGGTCGAGATGGCGAGTGCCGCGTTGCACCAGGATTACGATATCGAAATTCTCGAAGCCCACCACAAGCTAAAAGTCGATGCGCCTTCCGGCACCGCGTTAATGCTGGGTGAAGCGGCGGCGAAGGCGATGGGTAAATCGCTGGGCGATGTCGGTGTATTTGCGCGCTACGGCGTGACCGGTGAGCGCACCAAAGGCAGCATCGGCTTTTCCGCGATTCGCGGCGGCGATATTGTCGGCGATCACACTGTGATGTATGCCGGCACCGGCGAGCGGATCGAGATTACGCATCGATCGAGTTCACGGGCGAATTATTCCGAAGGTGCCCTGCGCGCGGCGCGGTTTTTGGAAGGCCGCAAGTCGGGGTTGTTTGATATGCGCGATGTGTTGGGGCTCAAATAGCCTTTCGCGCCCGCGCGAGTGTGCACTTGGTTTGCCGCCGAACCGCAACTACGCTAAAATAGCCACTTAATCGCGCAACGATTTCAACGAAAACGCGGGAAAGGTCGCCACCGGCCTTTCCCGTTTTTTGTGCCCGCTTGCGGTTATGTCGAGTTCTTCTGGAGTCTCTCTTGGTTCAGCCCCTTCCCGCACTCTTAGTCCTGGCCGATGGCTCGGTGTTCAAGGGCGCGTCTATTGGCGCGGCCGGCCATGTGACCGGCGAAGTGGTATTCAACACGGCCATGTCGGGCTATCAGGAAATCCTCACCGATCCGTCCTATATGGGCCAGATGGTGACGCTCACGTATCCACACATCGGCAATACCGGCACCAATGAGGAAGATGCCGAATCGCTTAAATGCTACGCGGCGGGATTGATCATCCGCGATCTGCCGAAGCTCGCCTCCAACTGGCGGATGACGGCGACCTTGCCCGAGTACTTGATGAAGAACGGCATCGTCGCGATTGCCAATATCGACACGCGCCGTCTCACGCGTCTGATCCGCGAAAAGGGCGCGCAGAACGGCTGTATTCTGGTCGGCGAGGACACCGAGGCCAACATCACGCGCGCACGCGAATTGGCGAACGCAGCACCGGCGATGTCGGGGCTTGATTTGGCGAAAGTGGTCAGTTGCAAAAAATCGTACGCGTGGAATGAATCAACGTGGGCGTTGGGATCGGGCTACCGCACCGTGAACGAAACGGCGTTTCACGTAGTCGCATATGATTACGGCGTCAAACACAATATTCTGCGCATGCTGGCCGAGCGCGGCTGCAAGATTACCGTGCTGCCTGCGGAAGCGTCGTCGGCCGATGCACTCGCGTTAAAACCGGACGGCGTGTTTCTTTCCAACGGGCCGGGCGACCCTGAACCGTGTGACTACGCGGTTCGCGCGATTCAGGAAATCATCTCTAAGGATGTGCCAGTGTTCGGCATTTGTCTGGGGCATCAATTGCTGGCGCTTGCCTCCGGGGCCAAGACCGTGAAAATGAAATTCGGCCATCACGGTGCCAATCATCCGGTGCAGGATTTGGCGACGAAAAAAGTCTACATCACGAGTCAGAATCACGGCTTTGCGGCCGATGACAAGACGCTGCCCGCAAATGTGCGCGTGACGCACAAATCCTTGTTCGATGGTACTTGTCAGGGCATCGAATACGCCGACAAGCGCGCCTTCAGTTTTCAAGGGCATCCGGAAGCGAGTCCAGGGCCGCATGAGGTCGGGTATCTGTTCGACAAGTTTGTGGCGATGATGGGGGCCGGGCGTGGGTAAGGTTGCCACGGTTCTCACCGCGAAACAGGCGCTGGTGGAATACGAAATCGTTGTGTCGAAGATCGTTGAATTGCGCGGTCAGCGGGTGATGTTCTCGCATGACCTCGCGCCGCTCTATGGTGTGGAACCAAGAGTATTAATGCAGGCGGTGATGCGCAACATTGATCGGTTTCCTCAAGATTTCCTTTTTCAGCTTACAAATCAAGAATTTACAAACTTGAAGTCACAAATTGTGACTTCAAGTTGGGGCGGTGTACGCAAACTGCCCTTTGCCTTTACCGAGCAAGGCGTTGCGATGCTATCCAGCGTATTGCGAAGCCCTCGCGCAATTGCCGTCAACATCGAAATCATGCGCGCTTTTGTGCGCATGCGTGCGCTGATCGACACAAATCGTGAGCTCGCGAAAAAGCTCTCTGCGCTGGAACAGAAATACGACAAACAATTCAAAGTCGTTTTTCAAGCCATCTACGATTTGATGGACGATGGCGAGAAAAAGCCTAAGCGCAAGATTGGATTTGTCTAGTGTCAAATTGCACAAGTCCGCGTCACACCGAAAACCGCTTGGTGCCCCCAGTGCAAGGCGCAAACCAGAGCGATAGCACCGCTATCGCGAGGATTTGCAACGCCGCAATGGGGGATGCCAAGCGGTTTGAATGTAGCAAGACTTTTGCAATTGGACACTAACATGCTCGGCATTACCGACCTTCCCACCTACATCATCGGCACGATTTTCATCATCTTGTTGCCGGGGCCGAATTCGCTTTACGTCTTGTCGGTGGCGGCCAAGCGCGGCGTGCGCGCGGGCTATCAGGGCGCGGCGGCGGTGGTGGTGGGCGATGCGGTATTGATGGTGCTGGCGGCGGCGGGCATCGGCTCATTGCTGGCCGCGTATCCGGGTGTTTTCACGGTGATCAAATATGCGGGCGGCGCGTATCTGATCTGGATCGGCATTCAATTGATTTTGGGTGCGGTCAAACGCTGGCAAAGTGACGCAGTTGTAACCGAGGCAGAGTTCAAGCCGCAAGACGCAAGCCATCCCTTCAAACGCGCACTCGCGATCAGTTTGGTTAACCCGAAAGCGATACTTTTCTTTGTCTCGTTCTTCATTCAATTTGTCGATCCGGCCTATCCGCATCCGGCGCTCACGTTCGCGGCCCTCGGCGCGATTTTGCAAATCGTCAGTATCCTTTATCTCTCCGCGCTGATCCTGATCGGTGCGCGCCTGGCGGAGGCGTTCCGCAGACGCCATCGACTCTCTGCCGCCATGACCGGCGGCGTCGGCACCGTTTTTATCGGCTTCGGTGCCAAGCTCGCGACCGCGACTCTTTAGCAGAAAACCATGCCCAAGCGCACAGATATCAAATCCATCCTCATTATCGGCTCCGGCCCGATCGTCATCGGCCAGGCCTGCGAGTTCGATTATTCGGGCGCACAGGCCTGCCGCGCGCTGCGCGAAGAGGGCTTTAAAGTCATCCTGATCAATTCGAATCCGGCCACCATCATGACCGACCCGAACATGGCGGACGTGACCTACATTGAGCCGATCACCTGGAAAATCGTCGAGAAAATTATCGAAAAGGAGCGGCCCGATGCGCTCCTGCCGACGATGGGCGGGCAGACGGCGCTGAATTGCGCGCTCGATTTGGCGAAGCACGGTGTGCTGGAGAAATTTGGCGTGGAAATGATCGGTGCCACCAAGGAAGCCATCGACAAAGCCGAAGACCGCAAAAAATTCAAGCAGGCGATGACGAAAATTGGCCTTGCGTCGGCGCGCTCCTCGATTGCGCATTCGATGGAAGAAGCGCTGCAAGTGCAGGCTGGCATTGGTTTCCCGGCGATCATTCGCCCCAGTTTTACGATGGGCGGATCGGGTGGCGGCATCGCCTACAACCGCGATGAATTTGTCGAGATTTGCGAACGCGGTCTGGAAGCCTCACCCACACACGAACTCTTGATCGAAGAATCCCTGCTCGGCTGGAAAGAGTTCGAGATGGAAGTCGTGCGCGACAAAAACGACAACTGCATCATTATTTGTTCGATCGAAAATCTGGATCCGATGGGCGTACACACCGGGGACTCCATCACCGTGGCCCCCGCGCAAACGCTGACCGACAAGGAATACCAGATCATGCGCAATGCCTCCATCGCGGTGTTGCGCGAGGTGGGTGTGGAGACCGGCGGATCGAATGTGCAATTCGCGGTGAATCCGAAAGATGGCCGCATGGTGGTGATTGAGATGAATCCGCGGGTCTCGCGTTCGTCTGCCTTGGCGTCGAAGGCCACTGGTTTTCCCATTGCGAAAATTGCCGCAAAACTGGCGGTCGGATATACGCTCGATGAATTGAAGAACGACATTACCGGCGGCGCGACGCCGGCCTCGTTTGAACCCAGCATCGATTACGTGGTAACCAAAGTGCCGCGCTTCGCGTTTGAGAAATTTCCGCAAGCCGATGACCGTTTGACGACGCAAATGAAAAGTGTGGGCGAAGTGATGGCGATCGGTCGTAACTTCCAGGAGTCGCTGCAAAAGGCGCTGCGCGGTTTGGAAACCGGCGTCGATGGTTTCAACTTGAAAACGGTGGATCCGGAAAAAATCGGCGACGAGCTTGCCTACCCGCGCGGCGAACGGCTCTGGTATGTCGCCGACGCATTCGGCATCGGCATGTCGCTGGAGGAAATTCACGGATACACCAAAATCGACCCATGGTTTTTGGCACTCATCAAAGAGTTGGTCGATACCGAATTGGCGGTCGAGAAAAAAACGCTCGCCGCGATTGACGCGACCGAATTGCGCGCACTGAAACGTAAGGGTTTTTCGGATCGACGCCTTGCGCATTTGCTGCATGTGAAAGAGGGCGATATCCGTGCGAAGCGCCACGCCGCCGGCATTCGTCCCGTGTACAAACGCGTCGACACCTGTGCGGCCGAATTTGCCACTTCCACGGCGTACATGTATTCGAGCTACGACGAAGAATGCGAAGCCAATCCGACCACCAACAAAAAAATCATGATTCTCGGTGGTGGGCCGAACCGGATCGGCCAGGGCATCGAATTCGATTATTGCTGCGTGCATGCAGCATTGGCGCTGCGTGAAGATGGATACGAGACCATCATGGTCAATTGCAATCCGGAAACGGTTTCAACCGACTACGACATTTCGGATCGCCTCTATTTCGAGCCGCTCACGCTCGAAGATGTGCTGGAAATTGTTGACAAAGAAAAACCGATCGGCGTAATCGTGCAATTTGGCGGGCAGACACCATTAAAGCTCGCGCGCGCGCTGGAGGCGGCCGGCGTGCCGATCATCGGCACCACGCCGGATGCCATCGACATGGCGGAAGACCGCGAACGATTCCAAAAATTGATTCATGAATTGGGCCTGCTGCAACCACCCAACCGCACTGCGCGCACCAACGAAGAAGCCATCGTGAAAGCGCGCGAAATCGGCTATCCGCTGGTGGTGCGCCCGAGCTATGTGCTGGGTGGCCGCGCGATGGAAATCATCCACATCGAATCCGATCTCGAACGCTACATGCGCGAGGCGGTGAAGGTGTCGAACGATTCGCCCGTGTTGCTGGATCGCTTTCTCAATGACGCAATCGAAGTCGATGTCGATGCGATTTGCGATGGCAAGGATGTATTGATCGGCGGCATCATGGAACACATCGAGCAGGCGGGCGTGCATTCGGGCGATTCAGCCTGTTCGTTGCCGCCGTTTTCGCTTTCCGAAGCGCTGCAAGATGAGTTGCGCCGGCAAACCGTGTTGATGGCGCACGCGCTGAAAGTAGTGGGATTGATGAATGTGCAATTCGCAATCCAGGGCGAAGGCGACAATCAGAAGGTGTTCGTGCTCGAAGTGAATCCGCGCGCCTCGCGCACCGTGCCGTTTGTCTCGAAAGCGACCTCGCTGCCGCTCGCCAAAATCGCCGCGCGTTGCATGGCGGGCAAGTCGCTCGCGGCGCAAGGTCTGCATGGCAAAAATGGCGGCGAGATCATTCCGCCTTTCTTCTCAGTGAAAGAGGCGGTGTTTCCGTTTATCAAGTTTCCCGGTGTGGACACCATTCTCGGCCCGGAAATGAAATCCACGGGCGAAGTCATGGGTGTCGGCACGACGTTTGCTGAAGCATTCGTGAAATCGCAAATGGGGGCAAACATCAAGCTGCCCAAAACCGGGCCCGACGCGGGCAAAGTATTCATCAGTGTGAAGAATGCCGACAAGCCCAAGGTCGAAGAAATCGCACGAACCTTGCAGGAACTCGGCTTCGCGATTGTCGCGACCAAGGGCACCGCTGCGTACTTGAAAGACCGCAGGATCGCCTGTGAGCCTGTCAACAAAGTGCTCGAAGGCCGGCCGCATATTGTGGACTTGGTGAAGAACCGCGAAATCACGCTCATCATCAACACCGTCGAAGAAGACAAGCGCTCGATCCGCGATTCATGGTCGATCCGCAATGCCGCCTTGCAGGGCCGCATCACTTACTACACCACCATCGCCGGTGCGAAAGCGGCCTGCGTGGGGATGCAACATTTGGCGGAATTGAAGGTCTATGATCTTCAATCGCTGCATAAACTGATCGCCGCCGCATGAACCAAGTTTGATTGATCGTCCAAAATACCCCGTTCGCCCTGAGCTTGTCGAAGGGTCGGATGAACGAACCCTTCGACAAGCTCAGGGCGAACGGGGACAAATTGAACCGCATTGACGTGTAACCCGTTCCGCGCGCGAGTCAAGAGCCAAAATACGTCGAATCACGGATGCGCCGTCCGCATTCAACCCTATTTTTCACAGGACAAGCACATGAGCAGCATCGTTAAAGTTCCATTGACCGTCGCCGGTGCCGTCGCACTCAAGGCCGAATTGCATCGCTTGAAAACTATCGAGCGACCAGCGGTCATCGTCGCGATTTCGGAAGCGCGCGCGCAAGGCGATCTGTCGGAAAACGCCGAATACGATGCCGCGAAAGAAAAGCAGGGTTTCATCGAAGGCCGCATCAACGAACTCGAAACGAAATTGTCGAGCGCGCAAGTGATCGACCCGGCCACGCTCGAAGATGATGGCCGCGTGGTGTTCGGCGTGACGGTCGATCTTGAAGCCATCGAATCGGGAGAAAAAGTCGCGTACCAGATCGTCGGCGAAGACGAGGCCGATATCAAACAGCTCAAGATCTCGTTCTCATCTCCCCTCGCGCGCGCGATGATCGGCAAGAGTGCAGGCGATGTCGTGGAAGTTCGTGCGCCGGGCGGCAACACGGAATATGAGATTGTCGACGTGAGATATGCCTAACCAGGCCTGATAAACCCTATATTCGGCGCGGGTTTTGGGGCGTTTTGGCCTGAAGAGCCTCATCCATGCTGGAGTTTTGCGCTTCAATTTATCCTGTCAGTCTCGCGCGCCTTAAAGGGACGTCCTCCGGACAACGCGAGAATCCATTTTTCGTAAACACGTGAGTCGCAACGACAAATGGATCCCCGCGTTCGCGAGGATGACAAAAATTTGAGAGTCGATTGAAGCGCGCTACTTTGTCCGCGGCGTCCGCTTGGTGGAAAGCTTCGTCCCGAACCCCGAACTACCTTTGCCCACCCCCTTCGATGTCGGCACGGCCACACCTTTTTCGCGCGGTTTGCGCTGTGAGCGGCTGGTAACACCCGCCTTGGCACCAAACTTGGTGCCGGTCTTAGTGCGCAGTGCGGCATAACCTTTGACGCCCGTCCGTCGGTCGGAGCGTTTCGGCAATCCTTCTTTTTCCGCCACTTCAGGATGTTTGCGCCAAATGATCAAGGTCTTACCGATGTGCTGCACCGGGGCTGCATGCAAGGCCTGACAGATTTCGTGCAGCCAGGATTCACGGGCTTCACGGTCATCCGTCGCGGCGCGGATCTTGATGAGTTCATGCGCTTTCAGGCTGCGCTCGACTTCGAGTATGACGGCGGGCGTCAATCCCAAGTCGCCGATGCGCACGATCGAATCAAGCGCATGCGCCTGGGCTTTGAGCGCGCGGCGCTCGATGGGGGATAATGTGATTTTCATCGCGTGATTATACGACCCACACATCATGGCTAACGCCCGCCCGTAGAATAGCCGCGACTGGGTCAAGCGGCACCTGAGTGATCCCTACGTGAAACGTTCGCAGGTGGACGGCTATCGTTCGCGCTCGACCTACAAGCTCTCCGAAATCATCGAAAAAGAATCGCTGATGAGACCCGGCATGACGGTGGTCGATTTGGGCTCCGCCCCCGGTGGCTGGTCGCAGTGGGTGGCGAAAAAAGTGGGCGCAAAAGGCAAAGTGGTCGCCATCGATATCCTGGAGATGGCACCGGTCGCGGGTGTACATTTCATTCAAGCGGATTTTTCGCATGAGGTCGGGCTTAACGCGGTCGTCGCTGCCATCGGCGGCGAGAATGAGAAAGTCGATCTTGTGATTTCCGATATGGCCCCCAACCTGACTGGTATCGGCATCACCGATCAGGCGCGGCTATTTACCTTGGGCGAGCTTGCATTGGAGTTTGCGGTCAAGTTCTTGAAACCAAATGGGGTTTTTCTGGTCAAGGTATTTCAGGGCGCGGGCTTTGAGCCGTTTGTGAAATTGATGCGAAGTCATTTCCGTCACGTGGCTGCCAAAAAACCCGACGCATCGCGCGACGAAAGCCGGGAAACGTATTTGCTGGCTCGCGATATAAAGGCTCCAAACGTTTGAATCCAAAGGACTAAATGTTTCGGATAGTGTAGGATGACTGTCCCGCCAAAAGTGCGGTGTCAGTTTGCAAGACTTCAATGATCAAGTTGCAAAACACTAAGGAATTTTTGTGAATAACTGGGTGAAGAATATCGGTTTCTGGCTCGTGATCGGCATCGTGTTGATGATGTTGTTCATGCAGGTCACCAAGAGCGGCGGTGCGCGCAGCGACATGGATTACACGACGCTGATGCAGGAAGCCAAGAACGGTAACGTCGAGAAAATCACGCAGGAAGGCGCGCGCAAATTGCGCGTGCAGACCCGCGACAACAAGGTCTATACCGCCTATGTGCCCGGTGATTTTTTCATGTGGGAAGATCTGCGCAAATCCGGCGTGAAAATCGAAGCCAAGCCCGATGAAGAGCAAAGCATGTTGATGCAGATCTTCATTTCCTGGTTCCCGATGCTGCTGTTGATCGGCATCTGGCTCTACTTCATGCGCCAAATGCAGGGCGGCGGCAAGGGCGGCGCGTTCTCGTTCGGCAAGAGTCGCGCCAAGATGCTCGATGAAGGCAACAATCCCGTGACTTTCGCGGATGTGGCCGGTTGCGATGAAGCCAAAGAAGAAGTTTCCGAGCTGGTCGATTTTCTGCGCGACCCGTCCAAATTTCAAAAGCTGGGCGGACGCATCCCACGCGGCGTGTTGATGGTTGGTTCACCCGGCACCGGTAAGACCTTGCTCGCACGTGCCATCGCGGGTGAAGCGAAGGTTCCGTTCTTCTCGATTTCCGGTTCCGATTTCGTCGAGATGTTCGTCGGCGTCGGTGCCGCGCGCGTGCGCGATATGTTCGAGCAGGCGAAGAAGAATTCGCCGTGCATCGTATTCATCGATGAGATCGACGCGGTCGGTCGTCAACGCGGCGCAGGCCTCGGCGGCGGCAATGACGAGCGCGAACAAACGCTGAATCAATTGCTGGTCGAGATGGATGGCTTTGAAGCCTCCGTTGGCGTGATCGTGATCGCCGCGACCAACCGTCCCGATGTGCTGGATCCGGCGTTGCTGCGTCCGGGCCGTTTTGATCGCCAAGTCGTGGTGCCGCTGCCGGATATTCGCGGTCGCGAGCAAATTCTGCTGGTGCATATGCGCAAAGTGCCGATTGGGCCGGATGTCGAGGCTTCCGTGATTGCACGCGGCTGCCCTGGTTTTTCGGGTGCCGATTTGGCGAATCTTGTGAACGAGGCCGCCTTGTTCGCCGCGCGTGGTGGGAAGCGATTGGTCGATCACGAAGACTTCGAGCGCGCCAAGGACAAGATCATGATGGGCGCGGAACGCCGCTCGATGGTGATGACCGAAGAGGAGCGCTTGAACACCGCGTATCACGAGTCCGGCCACGCGGTTCTCGGCTACATTTTGCCGAAGAGCGATCCGGTGCATAAAGTCACCATCATCCCGCGTGGGCGCGCATTGGGCGTGACCATTCAATTGCCCGAGCAGGATCGCTACGCTTACGACCGCGTGTATCTGATGAGCCGCATCGCGGTGCTGTTCGGCGGTCGTATCGCGGAAGAGATTTTCATGAATCAGATGACGACCGGTGCTTCAAACGACTTCGAGCGCGCCACGCAATTGGCGCGCGATATGGTGACGCGTTACGGCATGTCGGATGCGCTCGGCACGATGGTGTATGCCGAAAATGAAGGCGAAGTTTTCTTGGGCCGCTCGGTCACGCGCCAGACCAATGTGTCTGAAGAAACGATGCGCAAGGTGGACGCCGAAATCCGCCGCATCATCGATGAGCAATATACGTTGGCGCGCAAATTGATCGAGGAAAATCGCGACAAGGTTGAGGCGATGACGAAGGCATTGCTCGAAGTTGAAACCATCGATGCCGATCAGATCAAGGACATCATGGAAGGCAGGCCGCCGCGGCCACCGAAACCGTCATCAATTGCCTTCAAGCCCAAACGCGACGGTGAAGACGGCAACAAGCCGGCCCCTGCGAAAACCGAGCCGGCGGCGGCGGAAGGTCATTGACCCATTGACGCCACAACATCCGGGCGGCCTGTGTGCCGCCCGTTTTGTTTGACGTGAAGCATTGAACGGCATGGCACAACTACTCTGCGGAAAATTCACGCTAAATCTTGACCGCCCATTGGTCATGGGCATCGTCAATGTCACGCCGGACTCATTTTCCGACGGCGGGCAATTTTTCCCGCGAGATCAGGCGATCGCGCATGCGCAAAGGTTGATTGCGGAAGGCGCGGACATTCTCGACATTGGCGGCGAATCCACCCGACCCGGCGCGGCACCCGCAGGCTTACAAGAGGAACTGGATCGGGTCATGCCGGTGCTGGAAGCCATGCGCGATAGCGGCGTGCCGATTTCCATCGACACGCAGAAAACCGAGGTGATGATGGCGGCCATCGCGGCGGGTGCGTCGATGATCAATGATGTCAATGCCTTGCAAGCGGTGGGTGCCATCGAGGCTTGTGCGCGCTCGAATGTCGCGGTGTGCCTGATGCACAAGCAGGGCACTCCCGCGACCATGCAAGCACGGCCCGCCTACGATGATGTGTTGCGTGAAGTGACCGAATTTTTGAACGCGCGCGCGGATGCATGTGAGCGCGCCGGCATCGCGAAAAATCGAATCGTTGTCGATCCCGGCTTCGGCTTCGGCAAAACGGTCGAGCACAATTTCACCTTGCTGCGTGAGTTGAAGTCCATTGCGCAATTGGGTTATGCGGTGATGGCGGGTTATTCGCGAAAAGCCTCGCTCGGCGCGATCACGGGCCGCCCCGTGGAACAGCGTCTTGCCGCCAGTCTTGCAGCGGTCATGATTACAGCGCAAAACGGTGCGACAATTCTGCGAGTGCATGATGTGGCGGAAACAGTGGATGTGTTGAAGGTGTTGGCGGCGGCGCGCTAGCGTATTCCAATGGGTCAGACCCAAGCATTGGTGCGGCTCTTCAGGCATTTTGCGCCGGCGAGGCGCTACAGTGCTTGAGTTTCGCCAAGGGGTAGTTCTATTTTCCCTAAATTCTTGTCATCCTCGCGAACGCGGGGATCAATTTGTCGTTGCAATTCAAGTGTTTACGAAAAATAGATTCCTGCGTTCGCGAGAATGACACGGTAAATAGTTGTACCCGAAGGTGACCAGATTGGGCAGGTCGTCTGAAAAAAATAAACATCGCGTGGAGAGGCGTTGAAATGACTCGAAAATATTTTGGAACAGATGGTATCCGCGGGCGCGTCGGCGATGCGCCGATTACGCCGGATTTTGTATTGCGGCTCGGCTATGCGGCGGGTTGCGTGTTGGCGCAGGATCGCAGCGACGGCAAATCGCGCCCCACTGTCATCATCGGCAAAGACACACGCATTTCCGGCTACATGCTCGAAAGCGCATTGGAAGCGGGCTTCTCAGCCGCCGGCGTGGATGTGTTGCTGATTGGGCCGATGCCCACCCCTGGTGTCGCGTACCTCACGCGCGCACTGCGGCTTTCGGCAGGCGTGATGATTTCGGCGTCGCACAATCCATTTGACGACAACGGTATCAAGTTCTTCTCGGCCGACGGCAACAAGCTGCCCGACGCGGTCGAGCAGGAGATCGAAGCCCTGCTCGATAAGCCGATGGTCACGCTGCAATCGATTCATCTCGGCAAGGTGCGGCGCGTCGAGGATGCGGCCGGGCGCTACATCGAGTTTTGCAAAAGCACGTTTCCGCGCACGCTCGATTTGCGCGGCATGAAACTGGTGATCGATTGTGCGAATGGTGCCTCCTGGGATATCGCGCCGCATGTATTCCGCGAACTCGGCGCAGAGGTAATTGCCATGGGCAATCAACCCGACGGCACCAATATCAACGACGATGTCGGCGCGACCCACCCTTCGGCGATGTGCGCGGCGGTGCGCAAACACGGCGCGAGATTCGGTTTAGCACTCGATGGTGACGCCGACCGCTTGGTAATGTGCGATGCCGACGGCACCTTGTTCGACGGTGATCAATTGCTTTACGCGATGGTGAAAGACCGCCACGCGCGGGGTATTTTCAGAGGTGGCGTGGTCGGCACCTTGATGACGAATCTCGCGCTGGAGCAGCAATTCGCCAAGATGGCGATTCCCTTCGAGCGCGCCAAGGTCGGCGACCGCTATGTGCTGGAAATGCTCGCCGAAAAAGATTGGGAATGCGGCGGTGAAAACTCCGGCCATTTGCTTTGCCTCGAAAAGCACTCCACCGGCGATGGCATCATCTCGGCGCTGCAAATTCTCGGCGCGTTGAAGCGGGTCAATCAATCGCTCGCCGAGTTTACGTCGGAACTCACCTTGTTTCCACAGGTGCTGGAGAACGTGCGATTGCCCGTTAAATTCAACTTCGCCAACAGTGCGCCGGTGCAAAAGGCCATCACGTCGGCCGAAGCCGAATTGGCCGGCAATGGCCGCGTGCTGCTGCGCGCGTCCGGCACCGAACCGGTGATCCGGGTGATGGTGGAAGGGCGCGATGGTGCCATGGTGAAGCGTTTGGCGATGGAGATTGGTCGCGTGGTCAAGTCGGCTGCGGCCGCGGCGGCACCCAAGGTTTGAACCAAACCGGTTCGCTAATTCCCTGTTCGCCCTATGCCAACCCTTCGGCTGGTTCAGGGCGAATGGCGAATTTTGACGATACGAACCGTATTGAGCGCTGAGCGCAAACCTCAAACGATCGGCCATTAGACCGACCATCATAAAACTGTCAAATTTGCGCATTACGCTTGCAACTCCCACATCATATTTTCAGGAGTTGACATGAAGCAAAAAATTTCCATCGCGGTACTCGCCGCAACTATGGCGGGTTGTGCCGGTCTCGCGCCGATCGCGGGCATGGAAACCAGCCGGCAAGTGCGTTACACCTGCGAAGGCGGCGAATTCAGCGCGCGATTGTCCGAAGACTATACGGGTGCCCGGCTGCGCACAAAGGAAGGATCGGTCAATCTGGATCGCCGCGACGGCAATGAATTTGTCGGCGACGGCTGGACATTGAAAACCGAAGGCGGTATGCAACTTCTGCATAAAGATAAAGTTGTCGCGAAGAATTGCCGGAAAGACGCGTAGCAAATCCGCTCTGCCGGGCCGCGTGCCTGAAGCGTCAATCAAGAGGCGCGGTTCCCGGTGCGTGCCACCGTTTGACTCTTCGCGCCCGACTTGAACGCCATCACATAAGTCGTCTGGCTGGATTGCGCGACATCCCACATGCCATCCGCGCACTTGGAAATCTCAAGTATGCGGGTGGCGTCTGCGCGCGCGACGGCCTCGGTGACGACTGCGTCGTAGAAAGACCATAAGGTCCTGCCAAGATCCAGCATGCGGGTCTGGTAATCGTCGTTCAACGGTGACGCCGACACTTCCGAATACGCCGCAAGAAACTCTTTTTTCCACGCGATGAAATCGGAAGCGGCACCCGCACGCCGGCTCGCGATGCCGTGGATGGCGGCCTTCGCGATCCGCTCCGACGTAACCTGCATGCGGCCCGCGACGTCAACCATGTAGCTTGCTTCCGAATTGCCGATGCCTTCAAACAGGAAGGTGATTTTCGACGCGTAGATGTACATTTGCTCGGAAATGTCATACGCGGTTTGCGAGTGCCTGCCCTCGTGTTTTGTGCTGATGATCGGCTTCAGCTCCGCCCAGAATTGATTCAATGATTCCAACGCGCGCCGCAAGTCGCGCTTGGCTTTGTCGTCCTCGGGGGTGAACTTGCCGAGTGCCGCGAGCGCCGATTCTACATCGCCGATTTCGCGCTCGATGGCGATGCGGGTGCGTTCGGGCCGATGCCGGTAGGCAGATTCAAGGTAGAGCCGAGCTACACGTTGGCTCGACGCGCGCACGCGGCCTGCGGCGAGCGAAATGTCCATCAGCTTGGCGTTGGCCGGCAACGCGGCGTCTTTGGGGGACGTTTTGGCGGTTGCCGGAATGGCGGCAAACGCCGACAAAAGCAGTGTGGTCGATAAGGCGACGAAGTGGCGAAGAAAAAATTTGGAGGTCATGGTGGCAGACGTGAGGAGAAGTGAAAAAAATTCGACCAAGCGCCAACTTTCCTCGTACAAGTGTGTACGCACGGAAAGCGGGCGGCCAATCTGGAGGCCTTCACATTACGGCGCGAATATTTCACGCCGATGACGCGCGATGGCCAACGCAAAAGCGTGCGCGCAACCGCGTCGAATCGACTTCACGCCGTCACAATCGCCGACTATGGTCTGCCAATGGATTTGATACTCTGGCGGCACGCCGATGCGGTGCCGGTGAAAAACGAAAGTGAGCCCGATTTCCAGCGCCGACTCACCAGCAAAGGCCAAAAGCAAGCCGCGCGCGTGGCGGCGTGGCTGGAACGCCACTTGCCCGATTCGACCAGGATTTTGGTCAGCCCGTCGGTGCGCGCGCGGGAAACCGCCGAAGCCCTCGACCGGAAGATTCAAATCGTGCCCGAACTGCTGCCGGGTGCCACCGCCACGCATGTCCT